>JAADHY010000346.1 GCA_013151585.1 Planctomycetota bacterium | reverse complement strand
CGGATGCCCTTCACGTAGGCCCCGACGATGAAAGGCGTCGAGTGGGCCGCGATCATTACGAAAGTGTAGTTGTGCGCCGACGGACCTCGCGGGATCAATCCGCCGTCCTTATACATATCGACCAGGAAATTGACCCATTGACGGGTGATGTCGGGATAGGCCAACGACCACACGACATTGATATTCCAAAAGGTCGTCCAGAAGGCATCGCTGTTGAAGTGGGCGTATCGGGGTTTGCCGTCCGGGCCGAGCGGGATCTGTCGGATCACCGGTTTCGGCCCCGTCATGTCGCAGTACTTGCCGTCCACGTCGCTGGTCATGTGCCGGCCGAGCAGCACGTGCCAGAGGTCCGTGTAGAAGCGGGTCCGTTGTTGGGGTGTACCGCCGTGGACTTCGATGCGTCCGAGCCAGTCGTTCCACACCTGGCGCGACTCCCGGTGCACCCGGTCGAAATCCCAATGGGGCAGTTCCGCCTCCAGGTTCCGCCGAGCCTGATCGATGCTCACGTACGAAATGGCGAGTTTCATCTGAATGACATCTCCGGAGGTGGGAGTCAACCGAACGAAAGCGCCACTGCGTCGGCCCTTGACTTCGCGTGCATTCTCCAGCACGTTTTTTCCTTGCCAGCCGCCGAAAGCCTCGAACGGTCGATCGAACCGAGCAACAAAGTAGATCGTGCACGGTTTGGGTCGGCGAGGCGGTCGAGTCGGCGCGTTGGTCACGTATCCTTCCAACTCGGTGGCACTGACGCGCCGGGCCAGCGCATCGGACACGTCCGCCGGACCGCATTGCGTCCCCAGGTCGAACAAGATGTGGGCGGGGCCGGACCGAGAAAACCTCCAGCGGTGAAAGCCGACGCGGTCGGTCGAGGTCAGCTCCACCTGGATGCCGTAATCCTCGAGCGTCATGCGATGATAGCCCGGATGGACGACCTCCGTCCGGTGGGAGTACTGCGATCCGTACACGTCCGAACCCTCCGGTCCTCGCATCGGGCCGGTAGTCGGCATGACGGGGATCCCGCCCAGCAGCCACGCGTGGACGTGACTGAACCCTCGGATCTTTTTTTTGTGATACAGATAGCCGGTTTTCCAGATGCCGTTCCTTTCCATGTCCGGGCTCAGGCCGACCATACCGAAAGGCCGACAGGCTGAGGCGAAGAACAGCCAGCGCGCATTTGGCTCGCCCGTGCCGATCAGCGGGTTGACCCAATCGACCGGCTCGGCGCGTGGAGAAGGCTCGGCCGCCGGCCCCGCACCGCCCCGTCCGCCGATCGCGGCCAGGGTCAAACAGACCAGCGTCCATCGGGCACATCCGAAGGTATTTCCAAGCCGCATGATGAACCTCTCCAACAAGTGTCATCTCCTGACCGTCCTAGGCGTCCTGGTTCTCAAATGGTAAGTCGACCGGGTTGCCGAGGACAAGGATTCTGTGAATAAGGAGTCGTCGTTGCTGCAAAGCGACGCGACGCCCCGCAACCCGGTGACCTCCCTCACCGGGCGTTGAAACGACCGGCGACCGGCACCGGATCGTTTTGCGTCCCGCCTCCTTCAGCGGCCGGGCCTGTTCGGCCCTCCGTCATCACTCCCTGAAAGCACGCTCGTCTCCGCGCCCAGCCTGTCAAGTCCACCGGGAAGAACTTTTCTCCCACCATTCGTCTGTCAACCCCAGGTTTTCAGCATCTCACCCTCGCCTCTCAACCCCCGACCCTCTCAACCCTTCCCCCAATCGCCACCAAAGTGCCACCAGAAAGGGTTTGCCTCGTTCTCACCGTTTCGGATAAAATAAACAACCGATCGGAGTGTAAGCCCGTGGCGATGGCCTCGCCGAGTTGCGGGCTGCGCGCCCGGTGGGGCGGCCAGTTTCGCGATCCGCCCGCGGGGAAAGGCGCAGCTCTCGTGACGCGACGGAATCACTTCCCGTTCCCTCTGCGGGACCAACGAAGGCCCGCAGACCTTCGATCGGGGCGGCGGGCAGACCGCTGGCTAACGCGAGTGGCCAGTCCTTCACGCTACCTTTCCCCGCAGAATTCGGAAAAAAGGGAAACCATGCTGTCCGGAAAGCGGTGCGTTTTGCACATATAGAGATAACGGAGTGGCCGATGGCGACAGCCGTCGGGGAGCGGTTGTGAAAGAAGCAGAGCGGGACGCGGGTCCGTTCTTCCGGGGTTTGCTCCGCCGAGAAGTCAAGGGATTCGATTTGGAAGCGGGAGTCTGAACCATGACACGCTGGGATTGGTTGGCCGGATGGCGACGGGGTTTGAGCGGCGGGGTGCGGCGGCGTCGGGGATTGCGCCGTCGGGGTCGGGGCGTCTCGGCGCTGGGTTGCTGCGCGGCGGAGCGTCTGGAGGATCGGACGCTTCTGTCGGTGATCGCCGTTGGCAATTCGGCGGGCGATGAGTTGCGGGTGATCCTGACGGGCGCGGAGGATGTGACGGTCGGCGTGGATTCGTCCAGCGGAGCCGTGCTGGTCAACGGCCAGACGGTGCTTCGGGCGGGGTCAAATGAAGTGCTTCAGGCGGAGGTGCTGCGCCAGATCGAGGTTTGGGGCAGCAACGAGGCGAACCGGATCGACCTGAGCGGCGTGACGGCCGAGGCGTTTGGGAGGCTGGAGCAGGTGACGGTCGACGGTCGCGCCGGAGACGACTCGATCGTGGGGACGGCCTTTGGTGACACGCTTCTGGGCGGCGCGGGTTCGGACACGATCGACGCCGGTGCGGGCGATGATTCTGTGGATGGTGGTGACCAGGACGATTCGGTACTCGGCGGCGATGGGGATGACACGCTGAGCGGCGGGGCTGGCGGCTCCGGCGGCCGCGACACGCTCATGGGCAATGCCGGCAACGACTTTCTATTCGGCGGCGCTCGCAACGACTTCCTTGACGGCGGCTCAGGCGACGACTACGTCAGCGGCCAAGGGGGACATGACAAACTGAGGGGCGAGGTGGGTCACGATACTCTGCTTGGAGGAGTCGGAGATGACACGCTAAGCGCCCACGAAGGTAACGATCTAATGAAAGGCGGGCCTGGGAACGACGTGCTGTGGGACTTCCAACCGCTGGACGCGCCAAGCGGGGACTTCGCTGCGAACGTCGACGGTGGCTTCGCGTCGCCGGAGAGCATCTTTGGCCAGGACACGTTGCTCGGCGGAGACGGGGACGATACGCTCTTTGCCGGAGCCGGCCGCGATTTGCTCATCGGCGGAAACGGGGACGACAGCCTCAGGGGCGCACTGGATAACGACTCGCTTTTCGGCGGGCCTGGTGACGACACCTTGCTCGGTGAGAGTGGCGACGACTGGCTCGATGGGGGCGACGGGCGGAACGCTATCCAAGGAGGCCGGGGTGACGACACTTTGCTGGGAGGCCTGGATCCTGACACGCTGATTGGCCTGAACGGTTCTGATTACCTGTTCGGCAGCAGCGGAAATGATATTGTCCTCGGCGGCCCTGGGAACGACTACGTGAAAGGGCAGGGTGGCAGCCGCGACACTATTGCAGGTGGTGAAGGAGAGGACACGGTCGTTGGATCAGCGAGCGAGATCGATGAGGAGTTCGTCTTCGACGAGCCCTGGGCGCTTTACATTGAAAACCATTGACATGTCCATGACAGGGGCAGCGACCGCGGCCGATCCAGCACCTTGTGGGCTCGTTCGGTCTGCGCGGAGTGACACGACTCGCCGTCTGAGCTACTCTCCGCGCGAACGGAGACGCTCTTGCAGTTGGGCCAGCAATGAGTTTAATTCGTCCAGTGAGCGTCGTGACAGACGCTCAGTCGGAGTCGGCGGCTCGCCCAAGAGTTGCTCCAGCATCTGGATTTTCCCAATCACGACGCCCCGTTCTTGACCTTTCTCCAAACCGATCTGGACACCTTCTGCGCGGCCTATTTCGATTCCTATCTCGATTCCGACGCGGCGGGCTCTCCTGACCGCCCACTGGTAATCCCGCTCTGCCTTTTCACGCCCGTCGTGCATCATTCGCTCCTCCGCGCGCCCTGCTACGCTCCCCGACGCCGAAGGCGCTCCTGGAGCTGAGCAAGCAACAAATTCAATTCGGCGAGCGGACGGTGCGACAGACGATCCGTCGGTGTCGGCGGCTGGCCCAGGAGTTGTTCCAGCAACTGGATCTTGCCAATCAGGACTCCTTCCTCGCGCCCTTCTGCGAGGCCTTTTTCACGGCCTTTCTCCAAACCGATCCGGACGCCTTCTTCGCGGCCTTCTTCGCGGCCCTTCTCAAGCCCTTTTTCCAATCCCTCCCGGCGGGCGCTTTCCAGCGCCCACTGGTAGTCGCGCTGAGCCTTTTCACGCCGATCGTACATCATTCGGTCCTCCGTCCGCGCGGCGATCGCTTCCGCCGCCCCTATCGCCCGCTGAAACGGCTCCTCCGGCAACAACGCCCGAAGCCGATCTGCATCATACTCGTCCGCATGCAGCAGAAAAAACACCCACTTCTCAATCTCCGACGCCCTGCCCAACGTCGCCTCGTCAACATTATACTTCGTCAGCTCCACCGTGTGCACCTCGATCGTCTCGTCCAACGTCCGACCGTGCTCCACATCCGCGAGCTGAAACCGGTGATGCGCTACCGGCGTCTCCCGAAAGAGTACCTCCCGCAGCAGGCAGATCGAAATGGCCGGACACAGGTCGCTGTAGTTGCCTCCCGCCTGGAGTTGATCCACGTACAGCGAGCAGCCGTAGTAGACCAATCGCCGGATCAAGCCAGCCACGACGCTGATCTGCATTTCGATGTTCAGCCACCGACCCTGCGAGTCCCGCGCGCGGATGTCCAACACGATCAGCTTATCTTCGGCGAATTCTTGGTAGCTGAAGGGATTGAGAATCTCGACGGACTCGATCGGCCGGGCTGGAGTCAGGATGGCGTTGAGCAATCCGATCAGCGCCGGCCGGTTCTCCGGCGACCCGAAAATCTTTTTGAATGCGAAGTCGACCGTCGGTTTGATCCCCAGCGGCATGACGGAGGCCCTCGGTGCTGCGGTGATGACAGAGACAGACCACACGATTCCAGCGATCGTCGGACGTGAGTCTATTCCAGTTGCAGACGGATGTCGAGCGGTGAGCCGAGATGCCCGGCGGAAAACCTTAACGCAGAAGGCGGCCCCCCACGGTGATACCAGTCGCCGCGTTTCGTTTCAGGGGATTGGCGCGTCGTCAGGGGGCCGCATGGGAGGGCTCTCCGCGCCGTCCGACGCCGCTCTCGGCTGGGTGGCCGGGGTTGAGCGAAGCGAACCCCCGGAGGCCTCTTCGGAGGGCACCGTGGTGTGCTGCCATCTTCATCGTCCCGTCTCCCGCAAACAGGCGAGGGGACGACTTTCTCCGGCCGGGCGTCGAAACCACAAACTGCGTCGTGCGCCCAGTCGGCACTCTGCAACCCGCTGACACGCATTGCGAATCGAATCCCCAAATGCGTAGAATGAGTTGCGCGAAAAGGTCCGACAGGAGGGCGTCTGTCGGCACGCCGTTGCGGACTTGAGCCAAGCCGATGCTTTCCTGGCGGTGTGTGCGCCGAATCCGCTCAGCTTCAGGTCTCGCCATTGGCAGGAACAGCGACAAGCCATGTCTGGTTCATCACCAGTTCGATCGGAGCGTTCAACGGAGGTCGGTTCTGCGGTCGATCCGGCGGCGTATCCCGCGAAATGGTGGCGGTCGGAGGATGGTCGCGTCGTGTGCGAGCTTTGTCCCCGCCAGTGCAGCCTGAAGGAGGGGGCGAGGGGCTTTTGCTTCGTCCGCCAGAACGTCGAGGGCCGCTTGGTGCTGACCACATTCGGTCGCAGCACCGGCTTTTGTATCGACCCGATCGAAAAGAAGCCGCTCAACCACTTTTATCCCGGCACGGCGGTGTTGTCATTCGGCACAGCC
>JAADHY010000415.1 GCA_013151585.1 Planctomycetota bacterium | reverse complement strand
CGTAGACGATCGAGGCCGACTTGGGACGCAGCTCCGAGTAAAACGCGTAAGGGTCCGCCTTCTCGACCCGGCGTCCATCGCAGGTCACGATGCTGTACTTGTAGATGTCGCCGTGGCCGATTCCCTCGACGAACCCCGACCACACGCCGCTATCGCTCGGATGCAGTGGGTTGCGGCCGTGAGTCCAGCCGTTTTGGTCGCACACGACCGAAACTTCGCGCGCATTCGGTGCCCACACGGCGAATCGCGTTCCCACGATGCCGTCCCGCTCCTCAATATGTGCCCCAAGCCATTGATACATGCTGTCCGGTTTCTTCGGGATGGCAAAATGAACGTGCAGCCGGTACGAAGCCGCTCGGCCTTGCCGAGCCCGGCTCCGGAAGCGCGTCGTGGGAAGACTGTCCATCCGTGGTCCCTTCCGGTCAGAAAATCCGTTTTCTCCTGTGAAACGCCCGCCGCCGGGCTGCCTCCCGGCGGCCGAGTCCCTTTCAGTCCCGTTCCGCCCTCGGCGGCAACTCAGTAGGTTGGCCTTTCTCGCCTGCCCCCAGTCGGCCTGAGAAGACTGACGTGTCGGACACGGTGGCCCCCACAGGCCGCACAGACCCCGACGTGTACAACCCCCCGCCGCGGCCTCAGCCGTCCCTCTACCCTTTCTTACGTACCGGCACCGGCCAAGCGCCAAAACGGAACGTGAATCGCCGCGTTGGATGAACCGCAAGCGCAAAGTCAAATAAATGCGCCGAAGTCCCATTCTTCAGAAAAGCGGGAAATCGTCAACGCCGGCGCGGGCGTTCCGCGTGCTGCCCGGTATCAGGTGTGACGGCTGGGTAAACAGGGAAGGGTTTGTGGATCGAATCGTAGCAATCGACTGCTATCGCGGCAATATCGTCCCAGGGAGTTTTCACGCGGCTCTCGTCAAGGAAACGGCACACCTTTTGAACTAGAATTGGGCGAAGTCAACCGAAAGCGCACTTTTCCGGGAACAGGTTTTCGAGCGGAAAGAGGGGACGTGAGTTTCGCGCGGGTTATCGTTCTTACCATCGGACCGGTGCTAATCATCGCTGGCTGCTACTGGTTGACGATGGCGGGCCGAGGTCAGGCGGCTTTGTCCCGGCCGTCCACGCCGGAGGTTTCCGCCGAGGAACCGACGGCAGCGGCCCGCGAGTTGACCAGTTTGCCGGCGGCTTGTCGTGTCCGGGCCGACGAACTGGCAGCTCTGCTCACGGCCGATTTCCATTTGATCATCCGGCCTCCGTACGTCATCGCCGGGAACTTGTCTGCGTCCGAATTGGAACGACACTACCGCGAGACGATTCGCCCCACAGCCGATGTGCTTGCCCGATGCTACTTCGAGCGGAGGCCGGACGCCCCGATCGCGATCTTGCTCTTCGCCGACAACGCCAGCTACCGCGAGTTTTCTCGGGAATTCGACGGCCAAAGAAGAGACGCCTACTCTGGCTACTACGAACGGGCCGATCGGCGAATCATGGTCAATGTCCAAACGGGAAACGGAACGCTGGCTCACGAGCTGACGCACGCTCTGGCGCACTTCGATTTTCCGGACATGCCCGAGTGGTTTGACGAGGGGTTGGCGTCGTTGCACGAGCAGGCGGAATTCTCGCCCGATGGCCGCCGGCTGGTCGGAGCGGTCAACTGGCGGCGTTATCATTTGCTTTACGCGCTTCGGACAGGCCGGTTGCGGCCCATTGCGGCACTCATGGCAACGGGGCGGATCCGCGAGGGCCATGAAGCCGTCGATTACGCACACGCTCGCTACTTTTGCATGTTCCTTCAATCGCAGAATCAACTGATTGAGTACTATCGAGCGTTTCGGGACAATGTGCGCACCGATCCGACTGGGCTGGCCACGCTCTGTCGTTTGTTCAACGGACAAACTCCGACGGAAATCGACACCCAGTTTCGTCACTGGGTGCTCACTGCGTGCTCGAAATAGCGCCCGGCGTTCCATAGAATCCTCTTCGGCGGCCACCGCAAGTTGGGCCCGCGTTTCCCGCGGGAAGCAATACTTTTGTCTGGCGAACTAGTGCTTTGTCACAGCGAAAAGTTGGCGTTGAAGCTGATTGTGGTGCAGCCGTTTCGGCTGCTGTTCGCGGGCGAGACGCCCACGCCACAACAAAGGATGATCTCAATTCTTTCCGTTGACAGAGCACTAGGGGGCTTTCTGCTGAGGAGGGGACATCACATGAGTGAACGAGGGATGAGGGCGACCGTATTTGTTGGGGCGGTGGTGGCGGTGTTCAGTTTCGGGATGGCGACCGCCGGTGAAAAGGGTCAGGGGATCAGTGCGGAGGAGGCGTTGAAGCGTTTACAAGAAGGGAACGCCCGATTTGTCGCCGGCACTCCGCGGCATCCGCACGAGGCTCGCCAGTGGCGGTCTCGGCTAGAGAAAGGGCAGCACCCGTTCGCGGTCATCCTGGGTTGTAGCGACTCGCGGGTTCCGCCCGAGTTGGTCTTCGATCAAGGTTTCGGCGACCTGTTTGTGGTCCGCGTGGCGGGAAATGTGGTCGACACGGACGTGACCGCAAGCATTGAATATGCCGTGGATCATCTGGGAACGCGGCTGATCCTTGTGATGGGCCATTCGCACTGCGGAGCGGTGACGGCCGCGCTCGACCTTTTGGGGCATCCCGACGGGGAGCCTGCCGAGATCGTCTCGTTGTTGTACCGTATGGAGCCCGCGGTAATGGGATTGCCGAAGGAGTTGCCGCGGGAACAAAGGATTGAGCGGGCCGTCTCGCGAAACGTGCAGCGGTCTGTCCAACGTCTGTCGCGCGTGCCGGACCTCCGACGCAAGATCAAGGCCAACACCATCCAGATCGTCGGGGCCGTTTTCGACATGCACACGGGTAAAGTCGGGCTCCTGAAATAGCGCTCCCGGCCCTTGCCAGCCGGGCCGCCCGGCCGCCGACGGGTGTCCGGGCCGGTCTCGAGCTGGCTCTTAGACGGTAAAATCGGGAAAAAGGTCCGATCAGCCGTTCTTCGCTTCGAAGTCCCGCATGAAGTCGATCAGCGCATCCACGCCCCGTTCGGGAAAGGCGTTGTAGATGCTCGCCCGCATGCCGCCGACGCTGCGGTGGCCTTTCAGTCCAGCGAGCCCCTGCTCGGCCGCCTCGGAGCAGAACTTCGCATCCAGCTCATCGTTGCCCGTCACGAAGGTGATGTTCATCATCGAGCGGCTGTCGGCGTCGGCCGTCGGCTGGAACAGACTGCTCTGGTCCAGGTATTCATACAGCTTGTTGGCCTTCGCCCGATTTCGCTCTTCCATCGCGGCGAGCCCGCCTTGGTCGAGCAGCCATTTGAAAACCAGTCCCATCACGTAAATGCCGAAGGTGCTTGGCGTGTTGTACGCAGAATTGTGTTTGGCGTGCGTGCGATATTGCAGCATGTCCGGCAGGTTTTCGGCTCCGCGTTGAACCAGGTCGTCGCGGATGATGGCCAACGCAATGCCGCTGGGGCCGAGATTCTTTTGCGCGCCAGCGTAGATCAGACCGTATTTGGTAATGTCGATCGGGCGGCTGAAGATGTCGCTGCTGGCGTCGCAAGCCAAAAACGCTCCCTCCGGCACGTCCGGTTCCGTGGTAAATTGGGTACCGTAGATGGTGTTGTTCGACGTGAAATGCACGTACGTCGGTCGCTCGCTGTACTGCCGCTCCTTGGGGATGTAGCAGAAGTTGCGGTCCTTGCTGGAGCAGACAACGTGAGTCTGGCCGAAGCGCTGGGCTTGCTCGATGGCTCGCTGGGACCAGCGGCCGGTGATCAGGTAGTCGGCGGTGGCGTCGGGCGTCAAGAAGTTCATCGGCAGCATACAGAACTGCATCGACGCGCCGCCGTGCAAGAATAGGATGTGGTAGTCCTCGGGGATATCCGCCAGTTGCCGACAGTGGGCCACCGCATCTTCGTAGACTTTCTTGAACGCCGGACCCCGGTGCGAATGTTCCAGAATCCCAATGCCTGTGTCTCCCAGGGACAGCAAATTCTCCCGGGCCTCCTCCAAAACCGGCTCGGGCAACATGGCCGGCCCCGCCGAAAAATTGAAGACTCGTTCTGTCATCAGGTGGCCTCCCTTCTGGCAATGGACGCTCTGTCGTTACGCGCGACATCGTCGCGCCGCACACCGCCGAACGTTGCGACTCTATAAGGACGCCGAACTCGCCCGTCAACTTTGCCCGCCGGCGTCGACCGAAAATTTCCTTGAATTCTCGCGATTGGCCGCCGAGCGGCGGTTCGAGAACGGCGCGCTGAAGAACCGTCCGTCGCACGCTTGAGTTCGCCTTAATGGGCGATATGATTCAGTCGGGTTCTCCAGCCGACGGGGAAATCGGGCGGATCGCCCCCCGGCCCAGTGACCGGGACTTTTGCCAACCCCACACCGGACACGCTCGAAATGACAATGCCGCTTGACAAACTGCACGATCTCTCGGGGCCTCGACCGCAGCCCTTTCAGCCGCCGCAAGGCGAGCTGGCCGTCGTGGCGGGCTCTGGGAATCCGTTGCTGGCGAAAGCCATCGCGAACGAGCTGCGCATTCGGCTGGTGCCGAGCGAAACGCACGTGTTCAGCGAAGGAAATGTGTTTGTTCGCGTCAAAGAAAACGTCCGCGGTCGGGACGTCTTTGTGATCCAAGGCGTGCACCGGCCGGTCAACGACAACTTTGTCGAGCTGCTTTTCTGGATCGACGCGCTGAAACGGGCCAGTGCCCAGCAAGTGACGGCCGTCATCCCCTTTTTCAGCTATGCCAAGGGCGACAAGAAGGACGAGCCCCGCGTTTCGATCCGAGCCCGGGTGTGCGCGGACGCCATCGAAGCGGCCGGAGCGGACCGGGTGCTGACGATGGACCTGCACAGTCCGCAGATTCAGGGCTTCTTCCGCATCCCTGTTGATCACCTTTACGGACGGCACGTGCTGTGCGAGCACATCCGGCAGTTGAAAATCCCCGATCTGGTCGTGTGCAGTCCGGACGTGGGGTTCGCCAAAGAGGCCGTCGACTACGGGCGACTGCTGGGCGCGCCGGTGGTCATTGGGACCAAGCAGCGAAAGGATCATTCCGAGACGGTCGAAGTGTTGGAAGTCATCGGCGACGTTCGGGATCGCAACGTCTTGCTGGTCGACGATTTCACCATCACCGGCCGCTCGCTGACCGAGATGGCCGAAGCGCTAGAATCTCGGGGAGCTCGAGACATCTACGCGGCGGTGACACACGGCGTCTTGTCCGAGGGCGCATCGGAACGGATCGCAAACAGCCGCATCCGCAAAATGTTCTTAACGGACACGATCGAACAGCACGTCGAACCATTACCTCCGAACGTCGAAGTCGTCACGGTCGCTCCCTTATTCGCCGCAGCGATCCGATCGATCCACGAGCGGACGAGCGTCAGCATGCTGTTTCCCGACACCTCGACCCATCCGACAGCTTGATCGCCATGGCCGAGCCGCGCAGGAAGTCTCCCGGAAAATCCACTCCGATGATGGAGCGGTATCTGGAAGTGAAGCGTCAGAATCCGGACTCGCTGCTTCTGTTCCGGATGGGGGACTTCTACGAGCTGTTCTACGAAGATGCCGAAGTGGCGGCCAAAGTGCTCGGCCTGACGCTCACCAGCCGCGACAAAGGCTCGCCCAATCCCATCCCCATGGCCGGCTTCCCCTACCATGCACTGGAAAGCTATCTGCAGAAGTTGATTCGGGCCGGGTATCGGGCGGCCATCTGCGAGCAGGTGGAGGATCCGAAAAAGGCTAAGGGGCTGGTCAAACGCGAAGTCGTGCAGATCGTCACGCCAGGGACGCTGACCGATGAAGCCTTGCTCGATCCGCGCGAAAGCAACTTCCTGGCCTGTGTCGTTCCGGCCAAGCCGAGATTGGG
>JAADHY010000414.1:5888-8640 GCA_013151585.1 Planctomycetota bacterium | reverse complement strand
ACGGACGTAGCCGAAGGCGCCAGCCTTTGCGGTCAGCGTGGCCAAACGCTTGACGCGTTCGGCTACCGTGTTGCGGCCCGAAGGGCCGCGTTAGGGGGCGTCCGAGAATGCACGGCTGCTGTAGCCGAAGGTCCCAGGCTTTGGCCACACGTTCCCCGAGGACGGGCCAAACGCGTGGCGCGTTCCGTTACCGTTGAGAATCCTTTTGGATTGCGGCCGAAAGCCGCGTCAAGCTCACCTCGGTCTGAAAACGCGAACAATGTCGCGTTTTGGCGGTCGTGTTGTCAGTATCGGGCGCGGTCGCTGGCTGAGGTTCGTAGTCGTTGGGCGGCCACTGCCCACCGCAGAGCGACTCCAGACGGCCTGGCTGCAGGGCTCCCGGGGGGCAGCCCCTAGCTCGACACTCACTCACGGGCCAACCTTTTCCTCAGAATGAATCGACTGCCGGCTCGTCCCGCATGACCGCCATATCCCGTCGAGCATATTGGGGGAAGGACGGCGTCCGCCCATTCAGATTCGTGTTCGGTTTTGCGTGACAAGAAAACAGGAACTAAGTTTGTGCGGCGCGGGCCGTGTTCGCCGCACGGCCAAAAGGAAACAGTGCGCCCGCAATGCGCTGGACCGCATGATCCGTTGACGGGTAACGGTTCTGAGCGCTGCGTCGTGACCGAGACATCGTCCGAAGTCTCATCCGCCGGACTTTGGCCGTAAAGGGGCGTCAGAGAATAACGTGCTCATTTTGTAGGATGGACATCCCGTCCGTCGCCTTCTTGACGAGCGAGAAAGCCCGTCCTACATCCCGAGCCGTACAACTTATTTCGGTTCCTGAGTCTCGACGGTCCGCCTGGCCTTGGCAAACTCGGTGTTCACGCCCCCTCTTCTCCGCGGCGCAGCCGCGGGAGGACAGGGTCTGGGTGAGAGCCTCTCACCCGGCTCGCCGTTGGCGAGGCATCCTCGCCGGGACGCGGGAGAGCGGACATAAGTTTTCGTGTCGAACTCCTTTGCAACACTCTTTTCGGGCCGGTTTCGACCGATCCCGGCGTGAAGTCGGCTGTGGATCCACATTGGAGCCAGAAAGAATCCGGGTGAGAGGATCGGAGCAATCCCCGGCCGCGCTCGTTTTTGGGCAGCCGCCAGAACGCATGGACGAAAGGCAGGACGCATCAGCGAGATGACGAAAGCCGCGACGACAACGCGAGATTACACAACGATCCCATTGGAGCAACTGCGAGTCGGGGCCGTATTGCAGGCTCCGATCCTTGACGGCCGGCATCATCCCTCGGTTCTTTTGCTGGCCGAAGGGACGAAGCTCACCTCCCGTCTGCTGCGACGGCTCTGGCAGCGGGGCGTTCGTGAGGTCCGGGTCCGACAGGACGAACTGGTCCGGGTGTCTCGACCGCCCCGTCCGGGCAATCCTCCGCAACCGGCCAAGACGGCCGCCGCCCGTTCCTTGCCCGGCACGTCCGGGAATCAGCATCGCCTTGGAGCGCGGTTCCAAAAGGTTGATCAAAACTCGTTTCTTCACAAGCTTCGTCCGTGCGAGGCCGCTCCACCAAACGAGGACGACGTTGCCAAGTTCTCGGACAGCTACGAGCAATCGCTGAGGCAACTGGACGGCTTGTTTGAGTGTCTTGCATCGCGTGAGTCGATCACCACGCGGGACTTCCGCCACATTTCGGAACAGGCCCTCGTTGAGCTGGCCCGGGACAAGGACTTGTTCGTCACTCTGGGAATCCGCCCGGAACACGACAGCTATCCGAGCCGCCATTGCCTTCAGACCGCTATGCTGGCCATGGCCGTCGGCACGATGCTCGGCCTTCCCGAGAAAACCCTCCTGGACCTCGGATTGGGCTGTTTAGTCCATGATGCGGGTATGAGCCACATCGATCCATCGATCGTGCAAGCTCGGAGAAAACTAAACGAGCTCGAGTTCATAGAGATCACGAAGCACCCATCGGTCACGTTTGATTTGTTGCGTGAGGTCGATGACCTGCCCAATGCCTCGCGTATGGTGATCTATCAATCGCACGAGCGGTGCAACGGAACCGGGTATCCGCGACATCGGCGCCGAGATCAAATCCATTATCTGGCCCGCATTGCCGCCGTGGCGGATGTG
The DNA here is from genome assembly GCA_013151585.1 of Planctomycetota bacterium. GTDB lineage: Bacteria > Planctomycetota > Planctomycetia > Planctomycetales > Planctomycetaceae > JAADHY01. The sequence continues at coordinate 6,524 of JAADHY010000414.1, read as the reverse complement.
TATGTCGCGCTGGTCTCGCCGAGACCGCATCGGCCAGGAATGCTTCCCTATTTCGCCGCCGAACAGCTCGTGCGGGACGCTCACGACGGCCTCTTCGACCCCAACGTGGTGCGAGCTTTACTGACGGCCGTTTCGCTGTTCCCACTCGGATCGTACATCGAGCTGAATGATGGGCGTGTGGGCAAAGTGATCCGAGCGAACGGCCCGGCCTATACTCGCCCTGTCGTCCAGGTTTGGCAGCCGGATCGCCTGCACGAAGCGCCGGCGATTGTGGACCTGCGCGACACGCCGGAGCTCCACGTTCGCCGTCCCCTTCCCGACCTGCTACCCCCGGCCCACGAAGCGGACCTCGACCTGTGGGAATAACGCATCGATCGGCGTCGTCGGATTGCGCGTGCTGTGCCGTTTGCGCGAAACCTCTGCTCTGCGGTCTCATTGGCCGTAACCATTCACGGGGCGGAAGATACTGCGTCGATCGGCAGCGATAGTCGCTCGGGCGTGGTGGAAGTTGTCGGCTTCTGTTGCCCGTTCCGCGGGTGTTTCTTGATGAGCCGATGCCAGCAGCGTGGGGCGTGACGCTACCTCGGGCCCTGAACTTGTGAACAATCGCCCGTCGCCTTCTGCACGAAACCCGGC
>JAADHY010000414.1:0-5876 GCA_013151585.1 Planctomycetota bacterium | reverse complement strand
AGCCCTGGTGTCCGCCGGGCCGAACCATCATAATGGTCTGTTGTGGATGGCAGAGAAACAAGCCAGCCGCGGAGCCATCAGTCCGGCTCCGCCACGCTGGAGGGGCGACACATCGCCAAACAGGAGAGTACGTCATGAAACTGGTCCCGCTCCGCGACAAGGTCGTGGTTCAGCGTATTGAGCCCGAGGAGACGACGGAAGGAGGCATCGTCTTGCCGGACGCGGCCCGAGAACATCCGACGGAGGGGCGCGTGTTGAGTGTCGGAGACGGGCACACGCTCCGCGACGGGAAACACGTCCACCTACAGGTCACCGAAGGCGACCGCGTGCTCTTCTCGAGCTACGCCGGAACCGAAATCACCGTCGATGGCGAAGACTTGCTGATCATGAGCGAGTCGGAGATTCTGGCGATCGTCGAATAGCGTCGGACGTTGCTGACGGAGTCAGTGGCACCTCATCCGTCCACGCTGCAAGGGACTGGCCGGGCCGATGCGAGTCGCGGAACTTCGAGTTTATCACGTCCGAGTCCCGCTGAAGCACACGGTTCGACACGCTTCCTTCGCGCGCGACTGCTCCGACAACTTCGTGGTGTGTTGCCGGCTGGACAGCGGCACCGGGGGCTGGGGCGAGGGGCTCCCTCGCGCGTACGTCACGGGCGAAACCGTTGAAACGTGCTGGCAGTTGCTCGATGATGCCGATCTGCCAGCGCTGCTTGGGGAGCCGTTTGCGGACCTGGCAGACGCGGTCCGGATGGCCGATCGGCTGGACGTCGCTCCGAACGCTCGGTCGCGACGATCGGGGTTCGGAAACGCCTTGCGGTGCGCGATCGAGCTGAGTCTGTTGGACGCGGCCGCTCGGGAGCACGGCCAGCCGCTGTCCGCCGTGACCCGCTTGGTGCCCGAATCCATCGCCATCCGAGCTGAACGGCCGCGGGTGCAGTACAGCGCGGCGATCACGGCCATGACGCCGCTCAAGGAAGCCATTCAAGCCTGGAAGATTCGCCTCTACGGGTTCGCGCAGTGCAAAGTGAAGGTGGGTGTCGCAGGACGGGACGACCTGCAAACGCTGCAGCGGGTCCGGCGCATTCTCGGCCCGAAGATCGACTTGCGTCTGGACGCCAACGAGGCGTGGAACTGGGACGAGCTCGAAAAGAAACTGGCTCCGCTCATCCCGTTCGGTATCACAGCGGTGGAGCAGCCCGTACCGCACGAGCAAGTGGGGCACCTAGCTTCGGTCCGGCGCTCGCTGTCGGTGCCGATCATGCTCGACGAATCCTTGTGCAGCCTGGAGGATGCTTACCGCGCGATCGAGTTCGGCTGGTGCGACCTTTTCAACATCCGGCTCTCGAAGTGTGGCGGATTTCTCCCTTCGCTGAGGATCGCTGCGATTGCTCATCAGGCAGGACTCGGGTATCAATTGGGCTGTCAGGTAGGCGAGACGGGCCTTCTGTCGGCTGCCGGACGGCACTTTGCCACATCGGTCAGTGGGATCCGCTACCTGGAGGGAAGCTACGACCGGCACTTGGTCCGGCAGCGGCTGACACGGCAGGACGTGACCTTCGGCTACGGCGGCTGGGCCCCTGCCCTGCCCGGTCCCGGACTGGGCGTGGACGTCGACCGGAAGGCCTTGGAACGGTGCACGGTGTCGCAGCGTCGATTTCGAGTGGCCTGAGGAGCGGTCCGCCCGAAGCCCGAACCTCCTTCAATCTGCAACGTACGGACTTCCGCCATGATCTGCGGGTCAGTCGTCGCCATCTTGCGAAATCCGATCTCCGGCTCAGCCAGGAAAACGGCGGCCGTGCGAGAACTCATTGCCGAATTGCGGCGGCTCGGCTTGCGGCCGCGACTGTTCTCCGACCGTGAGCGGCTCACCGAGTTCGTTCAGGCTTGTCAAGCCCGCGGAGACTTGCGCTGTGTTGTGGCCGTCGGTGGTGATGGGACGATCGGCGACGTCGTGAACCGATTCCCCGGCACGCCGATCGCGACGTTGCCGCTCGGCAATGTGAACCTGCTCGCCGGGTTCTTCGACGTGCCGCGTTGCGGGCGGACGGTCGCGCGTCTGATCGCCGAGGGGAAAACCCGTTGCCTGGATCTGGGCTGCGTCAACGGCCAGCGGTTCACTCTGATGGCCAGTCTCGGCTTCGACGCCGAGGTGGTCGAGCGGCTGCACCGCTGTCGAACCGGGCCGGTCTCGATGGCTTCGTACGCCAGACCAATCGTCGAAACGTGCTGGTCCTATCCGTGGCCGGAGCTGACCGTGCGCGTCGACGATCAAAGCACCTTTCACGGCGTGCGGCAAGTGGTTGTCTGCAATCTGCCTCCGTATGCCCTGCGGCTTCGGTTTTGTCCGGAGGCCCGAGCCGACGACGGATTGTTGGATGTGTGCCTGCTCTTTCGCGGGTCCGTACGCGCCGTGTTGCGGTATTTTGTCGCGGTTCGGATGGGGTGGCACGTCCGCTTGCCGGACGTGCGGATGCTCAAAGCCCGGAAGATTCATGTTGAGTCGACCCAAGCGGAACCATACGGGGCCGCGCGCCTGCAGATCGACGGCGATCCGGCCGGCCGGGCACCAGCCGAAATCACAGTCCAGCCGCAGGCTCTGGAACTGTTCGTCCCGTAACAATCGTAGTGGTTCTTGTGCGTCGACATTTGCGCGTCTCGCAGCCATATTTTTCCCGCGGCGGTCTCCTTCCTGACCTGACTGAGCGCGGGGCGCTAGCCTGCGGTCTTGTCGGCTGCACACTGACACCGGAGGCTCGCGCCGACCGCTCACTTTCGCCTTGGTTGCGGCCGTCAGGCCGTGTCAAGGTGTGTGTAGATGAGGCGGAGCGCCGTAAGCGGGCTGCACTGAACGGGACGACCGACGCGTGTCCCGCGTCGTCCGTCAGTGCGGAGCGGCGGCCGGTCGCTGCAACTTCGCGCTTCCGCTCCAGAATCGCTCCAGCAATCTCCAGACTGTGGGCGCCCGGCGTTGGAGCCGCCGTTGATCTTCTGCGGGGAGCAAGGTTCTACGCAGCAGCACGTGGCGGTAATCGAGCTGAGTTTGGCCGGACGAGCGGCCGTACTTGTACTCGTAGGTGAACCAGCCGCTCGGGTCGAGCCGCACGTCAGGACGCTTTCGGCAAGGCACCGTAATGTAAAACTCGCTGTGCGGCTTGCCGGCCGTCGATTGCTGCTGTCGCCTCAGACTGCCGGAGTCCGCCAGCCGCTCGTAGACTTCACGTCCCACAAAATAGGCGGGATCGATCAGGTGGATGTCCGAAGCCATGCACGGTCGATAAACGAACTGGCCTTCCTCCTGGTAGTCGTAGAGACGGTGGAGCTGGCGGCGAAAGGCATCTGCGAAAAACGGGAAGTGCGTGCAGCCCAGGACGATGACTCGCAGAGGCCGCCGGGGTCGGACTTGTCGGACTTTTTCCATCAAACTCACCATGTGGTAGGCGATGTAGTTGTCGACCGAATTCAATTGCAGATCGGTCGGCCGCTCCGGCGAGCCTGAATACAGCATGCCCGAAAAATCGAACCCATAGCGATCCAGTAAGCGAAGGGCGATGCGAGCTTGAGGGTTTTCTGGAGACGGGCCGCGGTACTCGTCGCGGGGACGACGGTCCTTTCGGCCCCGGGCGATGTACTCCGGTGCTCCGTCGATCGCTCCGGCCAGTCCGAGTGCTCCCTGCTGCACCACGGAAATCAACCGATCCCGTCCGGCCTGCCGAGCCGCCTTTCGGATCGCGGCGGGATAGGCTCCTGAGAGCACCGTACCTTTCGTCGCCAAGACTCCAACCGCTCCCGGTATCTGGTCCGCGAACACCTCGACCGCGCCTTCCGCCGCCGCGTCGATTACACCCACCACCGGCAACGCCACGCCGGCACGCTCCAACGTCTGCTGGATGTCGGTCAACCCGTACGCTGTCGCCGTGTTGCACGCAATCACGACCGCCTTCACCGGCAGCTTGTCCCCGCGAGGCTCCGAGGCCTCGGCCGTGTCAAAGTATCGACGCCCCAAAAGAAACTGAAGGTCACGCAGAATCAGATCGTCCAAGAAATCGGCCTTTCCGACGACCGGATAATTCCCGTACGGCATGTTGGCTTGGTCGGCCAGGAAGACGAACGACTCTTGTTGGAAATCGGGGATTCCGTCGCCGCCCGGCCGAAGTTTTCCGGTTCGGTTGTCGAATGTGTCGATCCGGAGAATCTGCTCCAAAACAGTGAGCCCGCCGGTGCCCGAGTCGAAGACGCCGATCGGGAAGGACCGGAAATAATCGGGTGGGATCGGCTGGCCGTAAACCGACCGTGCCGTGCGCTGAACATCTCGCCGGACTCGCGAGTGTGGCTCGCCCCACGCAGGCGGCAGCAACACAGCGATGGCAACGACGCCGATCGCCAATCGTCGAACCGCAAAAGATGATCCCCGGCACCTGCGCCGCATGCGACTGCTCCCTTCTCGAGCTCAGTGTCGTCCCCAAATTTGCCATGCGGCGGTCCGCCCCCCGTCGCGGCAAATGGTCGCTTCATCCGTACTCTCGCGACAACGACGCCGATTCTCAAGCCACGATTCCCTTTCGATCAGACGGACGGAGAAACTGCGTCGTCCAAATGAAAGTCGATGACCAGCGGCAAGTGGTCGGAAGCTTGGCGAGCCAGCTTGGTTCGGACCACGTGCGCCCGTTTGACAAGGATGGGTCCCCGGGCAAAAGCTTTGTCTAAACTGCTAACGGGCAGGACGGCCGGAAAGGAACGAAATCGAGACGCCGGTCGCGTGATCTGCCGGAACTGTTGATCCGCCAGGTGCCCATTGGCCAGCACGTTCCTCCAGTCGTTGAAGTCTCCGACGATCAGCGTCGGCAGATCGGCCGCTTCTCGGTAGCAGTGATGCCTCAGCAGTCGCCGCACTTGCCACCATCGTTCGCGCTGCCCTAGCCCCAGGTGCCAGCAGATCAGGTGGAGCGGTCCTTCGGGTGTGTCAACGACGGCCAGCAGCGCGCCGCGTGGTTTCCGCGTCCGCAGTGTCAGCGAAATCCGGTGCGACGAGCGCAGCGGCCATCGGGACAAAATCAAGTTCCCGTAGCCGCCCGACTTCAAATGCACGTTCATCTGATACAGCGACGCGGCCGGCTTGAAGTAATTCGCGAGAATCCGCGGCTGATCGTCGTATCGGGATCGCCGCACATGCCGGTCCACCTCTTGCAGGCAGATCAAGTCCGGGTTCTGAGACTCGATCACGTCGATGATGCGTTGAAAGTTGTAGCGCCGGTCGGCGCCGCCGATTCCTTTGTGGATGTTGTAACTCAGCAGACGCACGGCTACGTCCCTGTCGACCTCTCTGGAATTCCCTGATTCTGGCACACTAACCCGCCGCGCGAGCAAGGTGGGAAAAGGTCACAACGCCGCTGACGCGTCGGGGCGGCGTGCCCTTTCGGTCTGTTTCTGGATGATCCCGAGTCACGAAACATGATTCAAAGCAACGGGGCAAACAGTCGGAAAAAGTCTTCTCCCAAGACGTGGGACCGCGGACGGCGACTCCATGCGACCGGGTCGACTCGAATCGCGTCGCGGACGTCTTTTTGAAACGACTCGTCCAATTGGTGGGTCAGCCGCGAATCGTGCATGGCGACTGCGGCTTCGAAATTCAACAGCAAGCTGCGTGAGTCGAAATTGACCGAGCCGACCAAGCACCACTGACCGTCGACCGAAAGCGTTTTCGAGTGGAGCATGCCTTTGCGGTATTCGTAGACTTCGACGCCTGCTTGCAGCAAAGTGTCGTAGTAGGAACGGGCGGCCAGCACGGTCCAGAACCGCGTGGGCGGACCTCCGACGAGCACCCGGACGACCACGCCCCGATAGGCCGCCGCTTCCAACGCCGTCACCAACGACTCG
>JAADHY010000303.1 GCA_013151585.1 Planctomycetota bacterium | reverse complement strand
CTCAACACCACCAGCCGTTCGGCGACAATCCGGAAGCCACGCGACACGTGGCCCAGACAAAGCGTGACCCGCTCGGCAAATGCCGGATCAGTCTCCTTCAGCAACTCCGACAGTCGTTGCCGCTCGGCTTCGTTGTGGCAGGCCAGCAAAACACGCTCGTCGCAGTCCACGCAGGCCGCCAGCTCGTGGAGCACTTCGCTGCGGGGGCCGGTCATCCGGTCGACGGCCTCAATGGGCAAATGGCAGGCGGTCTCGAAACTGTCAGCGTTGATTCCGGCGACCGTCACCGTGGGCCACTTCGTACAACGCTCCAAAGTCGCCGCAACGCTGAAGAACCCGCGCGAATCGTCCAGCCGCGACAAATACTGCCTGCCTTCCTCGCGCAGCTCGAACGGTTCGGTCAGAATGATCCAGCTTCCACGCGGCAAGGAATCCAGAAAATGGCCGCCCGGCGCCGGTTGGGAGCCGGACGCCCCCGGCGGGCCGCCATCTCCATCCGGCCGGCCGGCGGCATCGCCGAGACGCGACAAAGGCACCGGCGGAGCGACCAGAGTCAGTTCGGCACGCTCTAGCGTCTGGACCGTCCGCTGTGTTTCCACGTCAAAAACACGGATCGATTCGATCTCGTCGCCGAAGAATTCGATCCGCAGCGGATCAGCGGCATCCGGGGGGAACAAATCGAGGATGCCGCCGTGCAACGAAAACTCGCCCGGACGCTCGATCCCCGTCACGCGTTCGAAGCCGTGATCGACTAACCAGCCCAGGAACGCATCGAGGTCCAGCTCATCCCCAACCCGCAGTGGCCGCGTCCTTTCCGCCAATTCTCGCTGGCTTGGAACCGGCTGCAGCAAAGCCTGAATACTCGTGACGACCACTTTGGGAGCTTTGGGGTTGGCTAAAGCCTTCAAGACGCGTAACCGGGCCCCCCAAACGACGTCCGATACGTTTTGCTCCTGAAACGGCGATTCCCAGGCCGGAAAGATTAGGGGTGGGTGACCAGAAAAACTGGAGAGATCATCCGAGAATTCATCGAGATCCCCCGTCCGCGGCAACACGACGATCAACTTCCCGGAACAGGGGCCCATCAGAGCCGCCGCTACCAGCGCGCACGCCGATCCCCACGCTCCGTCGACCGCGCCGCTCTCGCCTCGCTGCAAGGCGGCCAGCACGTCGGCGAAACGGTCCACGCGCTGCAGTCCCTTGGCGAGGTCCGTCAGCGCGACCGGTTCCACAGCCAGTTTGCTTGCCATAGGCCACAGGTAATTCTAGGCGGAAGCGGCGACCGATGGGATAGCAATTCGCGGAAAGCGGACCCTGTTCGGACCGCGTGCGGAACGTGTCAGTCCTGTGAAGGGACGCGCTGATGTCTCTGAGAGACACAACACCGAGCCAGCGGCGTACCGTGGACCGGCGACGCAATCGCGCTCGGGAATCTGACGGTCGGCCGGTCATCTCGCGGCAGAGAAGGTTTGGTCCCCCCGTCGAGCCTCGGTGACAAACGCAGCCACTCGCTGGAGGTCTTTCACTCCTGGCGACGCCTCGACCCCGCTGGCCGTGTCGACGCCCCACGGTCGGGCCGCCTCGATGGCTTGACGGACGTTCTCCGGAGTCAAACCGCCTGCCAAGATAAGCCGCGGCCAGACGTCACGGCGGTATTCCGCCGCCAACCTTTCCCACGGCACGGTCTGGCCGGTCCCGCCGTACGCTCCGCGAACATGGGCGTCGACTAAACAGGCAAAAGGCATCGCTTGCAAACGGGCGCACTCGGCTAGGTATTCGGCCAACGGTCCGATTCCGGCCTCTCCGAAGCGAAATGCGCGAAGAATCCGCGCATTTGGCAATCGCTCGGTGAGTTCTGCCAAAACGCTGGGCGGCTCATCCCCGTGTAACTGAAGCATCGAAAAGCCGCAGCGCCGAGCAATCTCGATGATGCGGTCTGCCGATTCATTGACGAACAAACCGACGGCGGTCACCGCAGTCGGCAGAGCCCGCCCGATTTGTTCGGCCGTCGCCACGGTGACTGCCCGCGGCGATTTCTCGTAAAAATTCAGCCCGATCGCGTCCACGCCCAGTCGCGCCAGCTCGCATGCTGTAGTAATGTCTCGGACTCCGCAGATCTTGATCCACATGATCTCGCCTTTGGCAGCGGGCTGCTTGCCGTTCGACCGGAGCCGCACTTTCCGACGGCGCAGCACCATCATAGACGCTCCTCCGCGAACCCGGCAAGCACGTGTTCGCCAGCAAGAGCTCGATCGCTGATCCAGACGTCCGCGGGAGCGAGGCCCCTGCTGAGTCCCAACGCGTTCTCGTCGCTACGACCGGCATAGTTCGCCGACGCCGCCCTGATCGGAGCAAGCCGTTCCAGCACAGGACGTTGCACGGACTTAGTCGTTGACAGGTCGATTGCCGCGACCTATCTAACCAGTAGCGGGCCTATTCTTCGCGGAGTCAGCTTTGCTCGCAAGCGTCCTGCCGATGCCGATTCGCGAAGCGGCGACCGGGCAAGCAGAGGGGCGAGAGGTTCAGCCATCGAACTCGGCTGGTCCCCGCCCAAAGATTCTCCGACGAACCGTGCTACCAGAGACGAACAACCGAGTTGCGTTCTGAGTGAGACAGCCATGATTGATCGCCGAAAACCTGTACCGCGACGCCAGTGTCCCGATCGGCGGAAGGCCGATCGCCGTCAAGACCCGCGCGAACCGTTCGAAGCCCCCATTCGTTTTCTCCGCTCAGTCAACGGCGGCATGGAGGTGCTGTCCGGCGAGCTGATGGACGTTTCGGCTTCCGGCATCCGGATTCTGTTGGATAAGGCGTTGGAACAAGGCGAGCGGATTCTGGTCGAAGTGCGTCTTTCATCAGGCGAGTGTTTCAATCTTTCGGCGCAAGTGGTGTGGGTCGAACACCAGCCGGATCGACGCTGTCTGGTCGGATGCGAGCTACAGGTCGACCTGACCAAGCGACAGTTTGCGCGGCTGCGAGCCCTGGCGGCGGAGACCTCGGTCGCTTAAACTGCGACCATGCGCATTTTTGTCTCCGAGTTTGTCTGCGGCGGTGCTTGGTCTGGTCCGCTGGACTCTTCTTTGGCCGCCGAAGGGCGCGCAATGCTGCTGGCCATTGCGGATGACTTCGCGCGCGGCGAGAAAACGGAGACCGTTGTCACGTGGGATGAACGGCTCGGCCTTTTTCCTCTGAGCAACATCGACGCTCGAGTCGTAAGCTCACCGGCCGAAGAACAGGCCCTTTTTCGCCAATTGGTGCAATGGGCGGACGCTACGTTGGTCATTGCTCCCGAGCTCGACGCTGCGTTGACGGAACGACGGCGGCAAGTGGACGCACTGGGCGGCCGGTATCTTGGCCCGGACTTGGATGCCATCCGGTTATGCAGCGATAAGCTGGCGACATGTCAGTGGCTCGAACAGAACAATTTTCCGACTGTGCCGACTCACGCCCTCTCAATGGAGGGGCCCCCTCCGCCGCCGGAAGCCTTCCCGGTCGTGCTCAAACGGCGGGATGGAGCCGGATCGCAGGGGATGCAATTGGTGTCGAACGAAACAGAATGGACTTTGGCGCTGCAAGACGCGTCACAGACTGGCCCACTCGACCGACTTGTCTGGCAACCGTTCATTTCCGGCCGGTCCGTGTCGTGTTTGGTGCTGATCGCAATGGACCGGAGCCAGCTAGAGGTCTTTCCTCCAGCCGATCAGCGGCTGACCGAGGACCGGCGGTTTTCCTACCAGGGCGGTCGTCTTCCCGCCGAGCTTTTCGATGCGACTCGGGGGGTCATCATCCAAACCGCGCGGCGCGTCTGCGAAGACCTTTCAGGGTTGCGAGGCTTCGTGGGTTTCGACTGGATCGTCCCGGAATCTGAACCGGCGCACCCGCTGATTGTTGACGTCAATCCGCGGCTGACGACTAGCTACATCGGCTATCGGGCTTTGGCTCGCGAGAACTTGGCTCGGCGGCTTCTGGCGGACTCGTCCCAGTGGGAAACGATTCGCTGGGGGGATTCAATCGTGGCCTTCCGCCCGGACGGAACGGTGGCCGTCACACGTCCTCCGCAACGAGAGGAACAGTAACCCACGCCTTGCCGCAGCCTGCCGAGCATCTCGTGCGCGCCGTCTTCCTGGGGCGTCTTCTGGGGAGGATACAGGGCACACGTTTCGAGTTTGCAGGTTCAAACGGGGCGGCGCGGCTGCTGGCCGGGGCTCGCTATCTCCCACGGTCGCTTTCCGTGGCCTTACCAGTGGTGGTGATGGCCAATCCAACCATGCGGGAAGTAGATGTCGTGGTGATAATAGCCGTACACAGGTCCGCCGAACCCAATGCTGAGGCCGAAGCGAGGTCCGTAGACGGAGATGGAGCCGCCGTGAGGATAGACGCCGTGCCGGTGAAGCCAATAGCGCCGATAGCGGAAACGAGTGTAGGGCGAGTAGAAAGAGTAGCCGGAGCCTAACCCGCTGTAATATCCGATGTAAGGCTCAGCATCGTAGTGAAAACGAAACGAGTAACTTCTCCGCGGCCGATGGTGGCCGCAATGGCAGTCGGCGCGGCTCACGATGGGTACGCCCAGCGACAACGCGGCCGCAACAACCAAAGCGGCAAACACAGAACCCTTCATGGCTGTCCCCCCTTATTCGATACGGTTCGTTCGATGAGGTCGAAGCTCCCGCAGCGGTTCCAGGGATCCTCGATCCGCACTGTTCACTCGCCGAGATATCGGTCGCGACACCCCACGCGGCGCCGAGAGTGTGCTTTAGACCCTCGGCGAAACGAAACCGGAAAGCTCTGCTTTTTCAGCGCCGCTTTGCGTTGCCGCGATGGACAGATGAAGCAAAGCCCACCGCGACGTGCTCGGACCCGATCTTGAGGCGGCCCTCAAAAATTATTTCCAGTTGTCCAAACCTGGAAAAGCCAAGATCCTCTCGTATCTCAATGCGTCAAATGGTAAATCGACGAAGCCGGTAGCACTCAAGAACCAACCGAAAACGTCACAGAAGGAGCCTCTTCGCCCCCACGGCGCAGCCGTAAAGGCGAGAAGGCGTATTTGGTTACGTCATCCTTTGTGACGATCCTTTCACGCCGCTTTGGTATGCTGCGCGGCGAACCCCGGGGACGACATCTGCGACTGGACTCAGCGATAGAAGCCGGCGCGCCTTCGGAGTTATTCGGAGCTGGCCTTTTTCAACGGGTATTCCGCTGTGACTGTCGTCCGGATTCCGCCGCGCGGTGTGAAAGCGGCAACGATTTTCATCCAACGGGGCCGTGTCACCGCGACCAAATCATCGAGAATGCGATTCGTCAAGTCCTCATAGAACGCCCCGTGGTTTCGGTACTGCTGCAAATAGAACTTCAGCGACTTCAGTTCGAAACAGCGTTTGTCGGGGATGTATGTGATCGTCAGCGTCCCGAAATCCGGCTGCCCAGTCTTCGGACAGAGAGAGGTGAATTCCGGACAGACGGTTTCGATCACGTAGTCGCGATCCGGATGAGGGTTATCGAACGTCTCCAAGATTCCTCGAAAATCTTCGCTCATCGCTGCGATCCCGTCTGGTGTGCCGAGACATGCCTGGATTCGCGCCGGCCACCGGCCGCCGTGCGGATGTGCCGGTCGGCGGTCGAAAAAACGGCACCGGGGAGTAGGCTCAGACGGCCGTGTTGCCCCGTAACAAGCCTTCAGAAGCTTCGTCAAGTTTTTTCGCAAAACCCGGAGGCCGACGCCTCCGGCTCGTTTTTGAATTGATGCGGTTGTCCCCGTTCCGTGGGGGCCCAACGGCATTGTAAGAAAAAGGCCGGCGGAGTGAGAACTCCGCCGGCCTTTTTTCGGCCGAACCTTCTATGTCGCGGTCAGACTGACCCAGCGTGATCGCCGAACAAAGTCAGCGGCT
>JAADHY010000208.1 GCA_013151585.1 Planctomycetota bacterium | reverse complement strand
TGCCATTGGCTCACTACAGGTGCTTCGACCGCAGTTTTTCTTTCCGGCCCTCCGCTCTCTGCTTGCGGGATTGTCGGTCGATGCGGAACGCCGCGTGACGGAGGTTGGACGATGAGTGTGTTCCATCTGGTCTTGCGGGAAGTGGCGCACCGAAAGCTGAACTTCGTTTTGGCTCTGGCGTCGGTCGCCATTGCTGTCGGCTCCTTCGTCGGAGCCATGACACTCTTGAAGGCCGACTCGGTGCGCACGAACCAGATTCTGGCCGAAAAACAGAAAGAAGTCGAAAAGGCCGGGGCCGAGCTCAAGGATGCGATGCGGAAGATCATGAAAGGCTTGGGCTTCAACATTTGGATTCTGCCCAAGGATCAGGACCTGAGCGAGCTGCAGTTGGAACACACGGCTTCCAAGACCATGCCCGAAGAATACGCTCACAAGCTGGCCAACTCGCGCATCATCACGATCAACCATCTGCTACCGATGATCACTCGGAAGATTCAATGGCCGGAGCAGAACGACTTTTCGGTGGTGGTCGTCGGCACGCGGGGCGAGATCCCGCTGCTGCACCGCATTCCGAAGAAGCCGATCATCGATCATGTGCCTGCCGGGACCATGGTCATCGGCCATTTGGTCGCAAAGAAGCTAGGTGTCTCGGTCGGCGACAAAGTCACGCTGCTCGGCCGTCAATTCACGATCACCAAGGTGTATCCCGAGCGGGGCACCGTCGATGACAGCACGGTGTGGATCAACTTGAAAGAGGCGCAGGAGCTGTTTGGGCTGCAGAACCTGATCAACGCGATTCTGGCCTTGGAGTGTAATTGTGCAGCTCAGGACCGTGTGGCCGAGATTCGGGCGGAGATTTCTTCGATCTTACCGGGGACTCAGGTGATTGAAGTGGGGCCGCCTGCGCTGGCTCGGGCCGAAGCCCGAAAGAAAGCCGCGGCCGCGGCCAAGGAGGCGTTGGAACGAGAAAAGGCCAGCCGGGAACAACTTCGGCGCCAACGGGAGAGCTTAGCGGCGGTGTTAGTCCCGGTGGTGGTGCTGGCCAGCGCTGTCTGGATTGCATTTCTCGCCTTCACGAACGTGCGCCAACGGAGCGCTGAGATTGGCATTCTGCGTGCCATCGGGCTGCGCTCCTCGCAGATTCTGTCGCTGTTTCTGGGCAAAGCGGCGTTCGTGGGAATCGTTGGGGCCTTTGTGGGGTATGCGGCGGGGTTCGCCGTCGGCGTTTTCTTTGGCGACCTGCCCAGCACGTCGCAAACGGCCGCCGTCCTTTTCGCGCCGGCCTTGCTTGTTGTCGCGGTGATCATGGCCCTGCTGCTCTCGATTCTGGGAAGCTGGATCCCCAGCCTACTAGCCGCCCGCCAAGACCCGGCTGTGGTGCTGCAAAACGAGTAAGCTGGCTGCGACGACCGATCCGACGCCAGCCGCGCCCTTGCACGCACTCGACTGACTCTCGAAGATGATGAGGCAAAAGGAACGGACGAACGATGAGTGCGCTGGTTGAGCTTGAAGATGTGACGAAGGTGTACCGCAGCGGCACGGCGGAGGTGCGGGCGCTGGACGGCGTTTCGCTCTCCGTTCGGGCCGGGGAGTTTGTGGCGGTTCAGGGGCAAAGCGGATCGGGGAAGACAACGTTGCTGCTGATCGCTGGTGGCCTGCTGGCGCCGACGTCTGGCACGGTGCGGGTAGACGGCCAGAATCCTTACGAAATGACCGCCGAAGCCCGCGCCCGATTCCGGGCGGCCACGATCGGCTTTGTCTTTCAGTTTCATTTGGTGCCGTATCTGACCGTTCGAGAAAACATTCTCACGGCCGCGCTGGCCACTGATCGGCCCGATGCCGCCGCACGCGCCGACGAGCTTATCGAACGGTTCGGACTCGGGCAGCGGGCCCACCACGTGCCCGGCCAGCTCAGCACCGGTGAGCGGCAGCGCACAGCACTGGCTCGCGCTCTGATGAACCAACCGAAGCTGCTGTTGGCCGACGAACCCACCGGCAACTTGGACCGGGAGAACACCGACATCGTTCTTGGCTATCTGGCCGATTTCGCCGACAGCGGCGGCGCCGTGCTGCTCGTCACCCACGACGACCAAGCCGCGGCTCGAGCCCAGCGCGCCGTCCGGTTGGACTACGGCCGCCTGGTGAGACCGGCGGAGACGGCACCCGCAGAAGCGGAGCAGTAAGCGGAACGATAGCGGTCAGCTCGAAAGTGTGTGTCGGCTGGCCACCGGCCAAAAGGCGAACCTGCGAGTTACAATCGGCAGCGAGCAATCACCAACAGGGTGGGGCCGGCCCCACCCTGTTTTCACAACTGTGCGAGAATCGGAGAGCGAGATGAAGCAAGTGTTTCAACGGGTCAGTGTGGTGGGGATCGTGGCCGTTTGGATGATCCAGGTGGCATGGACATCGGCCGACACGGCGCGGGCGGCGGACTGGCCCATGTGGCGACACGATCCCGGACGTAGCGCCTGTACCGACGAAGAGCTGGCTCCGCAACTTCATCTGCAGTGGTCCCGCCAGTTACCACGGCTCGAACCGACCTGGCCCGATCAGAACCAGTATTTGAAGGGCGACGGGGTCTATGAGCCGATCGTGGGCGGCGGAACGCTGTTCGTGGCTTCGCCTCGCAATGATTCGCTGACGGCCTACGACCTAGCCACAGGCGAACAGCGATGGCGTTTTTTTGCAGAAGCGCCGATCCGGTTCGCTCCGGTGTTTTACAAAGGCCGCGTCTACTTCACGGCCGACGACGGCTGTCTGTATTGCGTGGACGCTTCGACTGGCCGGCTAGTCCGGAAAATACAGACGGTCCCGGATCAGCGCAAAGTGCTCGGCAATCGGCGGCTGATTTCGGCTTGGCCGAGCCGTGGTGCGCCGGTCCTGAAAGACGGAACATTGTATTTTGCCTCCAGCATCTGGCCTTTCATGGGCGTTTTCATCTACGCGGTCGACGCCGAAACCTTCCAGATCGAATGGCTCAACGATGAAACCGGACCGATGTGGACGGTCCAGCCGCACAATAGTCCGGCTTTCGGCGGATTGGCTCCTCAAGGCTATCTGGCGGCGACGTCCGAACGGTTGATCGTGCCCAACGGGCGAGCGGTGCCGGCGTGTCTGGACCGCCAGACAGGAAAACTCATTTACTTCCGCCACGCATTGCGGTTTTCGCCGCCGAGTGATTTGAAGGTGGTTCACGCGTTGGCAGGAAAATACCACGGCGGTTACCGAGTGGCGGCCAACGATCACGTGTTCTTCTGTGAGTGGCAGGGGTTTGACCTGAAAAGTGGCCGAGCCATGTGGCCGCTTCCCGGTCACTTGCCGCCCGTCCTGGCAGGCGACCGAGCCTACATTGGCAGCAAAGAAGGCGTGTATGCCTATACCGCTCACCCCGGCGTGAGGGAGCGTCGGGACAAGAAGGGACGCTCGCTAACCGTCTTGGACATGAGGCGCTTGGCAGAGTGGAAAGGCTCGGCAGCGGAGACGCCCCTGGACATCTTTCTGAAAGCGGGCGAGCGTCTGTATGCGGGACGCTCGAATGAGGTGCTGGTCATCGACATCCGCCAATCGTCGGCCGAAAACCGGCTGGTCGTTTCGTGGCGGAATCGCATCGAGGGGACGCCGGCGACAATGCTGGCAGCCGATGGTCGGTTGCTGGTCGTCACGACGGAAGGGCGGTTGCTTTGTTTCGGACCGAAAAAGCGGACGCGTCATGAATTCCCTCAGCAACAGACGCCATCGACGGCCGGGAGGAAAACGGACCAGGTGTCGGCTGCCGTTGCGGCGCTTCTCGATGCGGCTAACGTCCGGGACGGTTACGCAGTCGTTTTGGGCTTGAGAGGCGGCGGGCTCGTCCAGGAACTGCTGCGGCAATCCAAGCTGCACGTAATCGGTGTGGATGAGCGAGTGGAGCGGGTTGACGCGATTCGGCGACGTTTGGATGAGTTGGGCCTTTATGGCCCGCGAGCGGCGATGCATGTGGGCGAGCCACTCGATTTCGGCTTTCCGCCTTATTTCGCCAGCCTGGTGGTCAGCGAAGACATCAAGGCGGCAGGGATCACGAACATCGATCGGTTTGTGCGAGAAGTTTTCCGCGTGCTGCGGCCGTACGGAGGGAGCGTCTACGTGCAGCTTTCGCCAGACCAGCATGAGCGGCTGGAACGGGCGGTTGCCGCAGCCGGATTGGAACGGGCCGAGGTGACTCGTCACGGCGAGTGGACCGTGCTGCGCCGCGTCGGGGCGTTGCCCGGAGCTGGGAGTTGGACGCATCAATACGCCGACGCAGCCAACTCGGTCGTCTCGCAGGACCGGCGGGTCAAACCCCCGCTGGGCTTGCTCTGGTTCGGCGGGCCCTCCAATCAAGAAATCCTGCCTCGACACGGTCACGGGCCGAATCCCCAAGTCGCCGGCGGTCGGTTGGTCATCGAAGGGGCCGATGTTTTGCGCGCGGTCGATGTCTACACGGGACGAGTCCTTTGGGAAAAGCAGCTCCCCGGCCTGGGGCTATACTATGACCGAACGGACCATTATCCCGGAGCGGGCCAGATCGGCAGCAATTACGTGACGCTGCCGGATCGCGTCTACGTCGTCTACGGCCCTCAGATCCTGGTCCTGGACGCGGCCACCGGCGAAACGGTACGGAAGATTCCAGCTCCGGCCGAACCCGACGGGGGCCGGTCGGTCTGGGGCTTCTTGGCCGTGGCAGAAGACGTTTTGATCGCGACCGCGAAGCCGGTCGCCGTGCTGGAAGAGGAGCAGAAGTACGGACGACCTCTCGGGAAGCCCCGCACGTCGAGGGCTCGACGGGACGGCGAGCTGATTCCTGCGCGGTACACCCCGCGCAGCCAGCGGCTCATCGCAATGAACCGTCACACTGGAAAGACTTTGTGGGCACGGACGGCCCGGTTGGCCTTTCGCCACAACTGCGTGATTCTGGGCGGTGGTCGCGTTTATTGCATCGACGGCCTGAGCCGATTGGCACGAGAGACGTTACGACGGCGAGGCGTCCGCAAGTTGCCCCCGTCTCGACTGCTCGCCCTCGACGCTCGGACCGGACGGGAACTCTGGACGACAGACAGCAATGTTTTCGGCACGTTCCTGAGCTATTCGGCGGAGCACGATCTGCTGGTAATGGGGACCAGCAAGTATCGCGACCGGGCTAAAGACGAAGCGGACAGCGGCCTGGCCGTCTACGCTGCAGCCACCGGGGAACTGAAATGGCGCAAGGCCGATCTGAAATACTATGGTCCCGTCCTCTTGTGGCGAGATCGGATCATCACAAATGGCGAAAAGGGGTACCAGATTGATTTGAGAACAGGGCAAAGGATTCCTTGGCACTACTCCCGCATGTACGGCTGCAATACGATCGTCGGTAGCCAAAGCTTGTTAACATTTCGGTCGGCGGCCGCCGCGTTCTGCGATCTGACGGGCGACAGTGGTACGGCTAACCTAGGCGGCTTTAAATCAAGCTGTACGTCGAACTTGATCATTGCCGACGGGTTACTTAACGCCCCCGACTACACTCGCACGTGCGACTGCGGATATCAAAACCAAGCGTCGTTGGCCTTGGTTCCGATGCCGGACGTCGAAGTGTGGAGTTTCAACGATCGGAAGTGGGACGAGTTCTTTCTGCCGCCGACCGGCGTCGGACTTAACCTGGGAGCCCCGGGTGACCGCCGGGCGGCTAACGGCACGCTGTGGTTGGAATATCCGGTGGTGGAAGCGCCGTCCGAGAAAAAGCCCGTGCGCTGTCCGTCGCTTCCGATCGAGGTGCGCGTGGAGCCGCGGCAGGTGAAGTGGTTCTACGACCACTCGCTCTGGTACCGCGGCTCGGCCGACGCTCCTGCTTGGATCGGGTCGTCAGGCGCTGTCGGGTTGAAGTCGTTGCGCCTTTCTCTAAGAACGCTCAAACTGCCGCCCGGCCTCTATACGGTGCGATTGTGTTTCGCCGAGCCGCAGCCGCTTCGACCAGGCCAGCGGCGTTTCTCGGTTTCTGTGCAAGGCGAGCAGGTTCTTCGCGACTTCGACATTGTCGCCGAAGCCGGAGGCAGCCGCCGCACCGTCACCAAGGAGATCGCCAACGTGCGGATCGATGAGGAGCTGCGGCTGACGCTGACCTCTCGAACGCCTGACTACCCGCCTGTGCTTTCCGGCGTCGAGATCCGTCCGTCGGCGACCTCCCTTTCGCAGTAAGATGGCATCGGATATGCAACCGCTCGCCTAGAACCGCTTGCGATGTACGAAGACTGAGGGACCGAGAAGACTTGCCAAACCAGGTTTCGTAGAATAGACCATGGGGAAAGCACCGATGAGGGAACCACCGAGACGGGAGAACGACACCAATGACGATTCACACTCGATCGGGGACGGGCAACACGCTGCATTTGCTAGCGACTTCGGCCGTCGTCATTTTGGCGATCCTGGGGATTGTGCTTTGGCAGATGGGACGGCCACGGCCGCCGCAATCAGACCGGCCGCCGGAAGCAGGGGCGGCGGCCGATCACTCGTCGGCGTCGGAAGGGCTTTTTGTGTATTGCGCCGCCGGGCTGCGGCCGCCGGTTGAGCAGATTGCGGCCGAGTACGAGCGGGAGTACGGTGTTCCGATTCGCCTTCAGTATGCCGGGTCGAACACGCTGCTGAATCAGATCGAGGTCGCCCGGAGCGGCGATTTGTACATCGCTGCCGACAACGGGTACATCGACATCGCCCGGCAGAAGGGGCTGGTTCAAGAGACGATCCCCATCGGCGAGCAAAGGCCGGTGATCGCCGTCCGGAAGGGGAACCCGAAAAACATCAAAAGCGTCGACGATCTGTTACGCGACGACGTCAAATGCGCCTTGGCCAACCCGGACCAGGCCGCTGTCGGCCGCGTGACCCGCCGTTTGCTCCAGGAGTCCGGCCATTGGGACAAGCTGAAAAAACGCGTGACCGATGCTGGAGTCTTCTTGCCGACCGTGCCGGAAGTGGCCAATACGGTGAAGCTCGGCAGCGTCGACGCCGGCATCACTTGGGATGCCACGCTGGCCATTTATCCCGAGCTGGAAGCGGTGCGCGTGCCCGAATTGGGCGCCGGCACAGCTCAGATCGTCCTTGGCGTGCTGACCAGCACGGTGGATCCTCCGAAGACGCTCCGCTTCGCCCGCTACCTGACGGCGAAAGACAAGGGATTGGCCGTTTTTCGCGAGCGGGGGTTCCACACGGTCGAAGGAGATAAGTGGGAGGAGGTGCCGGAATTGATCTTTTATTGCGGCGCTGTGAATCGGCGTTCGGTCGAATCTATCATCAAGGCGTTTGAGCAGCGAGAAGGCGTTCGGGTTAACACCGTTTACAACGGTTGCGGAATCCTGACCGCCCAGATGAAAACGATTGTCGATCAGCGGCAGGGGCTCGGGTTTCCGGACGTGTACATGGCTTGCGACGTCTATTACTTGAACAACGTGCGGGACTGGTTCCAAGAAGACGTCGAAGTTTCGGACACCGAAATCGTGATCGCCGTGCCAAAAGGCAACCCGAAAGGAATCAAGAGTTTGAAGGACCTGACCCGGCCGGGAATCCGAGTTTCGGTGGGCCAGCCGGACCAGTGCACGATCGGCGCTCTGACCCGCCTGTTGCTCGAAAAGGAAGGCCTGTACGACGCCGTGATGAAAAACGTCGTCACTCAGA
>JAADHY010000206.1:5917-8586 GCA_013151585.1 Planctomycetota bacterium | reverse complement strand
CGTGAGGCCCATGATCTTGCCAAAGGTCTTTGTGAAGTGGCTCTGGTCGCTGAAACCCGACTCCGCAGCGACCAGAGCGATCGGCTTGTCCGTCTGGCTCAACAGTTCGGCCGCTCGCTGGATCCTCAATCGCACCAACATTTCAGTAAAGGTCTGACCGGTGTACTGCCGGAATAGCCGGGAGAAATGGGAAGGGGAGAGATGGGCGATCCGAGCGACATCGTCTCGGCCAATGTTCTCGGCGAAATGCTGCTGCAGGTAATCCAACGCGCGGGCCAACAAGGCTGTGCGAGCTGAAAAGCGATGGCGATACAAGCTATCCAGAATCCGCTCCAGCGTTTGATGCAGCCACGGCGCTAGATTTTCCAAACTATCAATCCGCGAAAGTTCGGCGATCGAGGCGAAGTTGGTGCCGAGGAGTTGTTCGGGATCGCCGCCCGCTTCGACCGCCGTTCGGCAAGCCGTCGCCACGAGCTCCATGAAGAAACTCTTCGTCAACTCGAACCGTTCGCCCGTGTGGTAGTGAATCGCCGAGAGGATGCGATTCAGGACAGCCCGAGCGGCTCCGCGATCCCCCGCTCGGATGGCCGCAATCAGTTCGGGCTCATCCCGCAAATAAGCACGCCTTAAGTCGAAGGACGAAGCCAGCTTGAGCTCGTGGATGGCCTCAGCGCGGAGTTGCTCGTGGCGGTACTGTTCCCGCCGCTGCTTCAGCAAGGCAGCATTGGTCAGATTGTACCGCTCGGCCAATCGGCGCAGGTCGGCGCAGGCTTTGCGGACATCGATGGCGGCCCGTCCGTCTCGGCGCGGGAAAAGGCGAGTTTCTGGAACCGCCGCGACCAACCCACCCCGCACCTCCGCGTTGTACATAAGGGGCACGGCCCAAATCAAATGGTGATCCGGGGCGTAAATCACCGATGGGTCGCCCCACCGCAAGGACTCACTCACAGCTAGCTGCCGTGATTGCCTCCACGCGACGGTGTCAGGCGGATCGGCCGGATCGCTTGTCATCACCACTCGACCTCGCGACTGAACCGCAGAGACCGAAATGGCGTGGCTATCGCGATACTCCGCAGCCAGAGCTTGGAAGGTTTTTCGGTCAATCCCGAGTCTTATCGAAGGAGCCATAGCTGCCTCAGTGGATCCCCCTCAAAACGGATCACCAACGAAGGTTCGGTGCAGCGAACCGAAAAACGCCCAACCGCCCCAACCAACCACTCCTTAAGACAAGTAACCGCCCCAAGCTTACTGCCCAACCCTCGGAAGAACTTCTTTGGGTCATGGATTCTTGAGAGGCAAAGTGAAGGTCATCCCCCAAAAGGGAGGCCGTTGGAATCTCCTTGTCGGTCTCGGAGTTCCTGGTCGTGCGAGGGGGGCTGCTGTCGGACAGAGCGAGCCGGAGGCGGTTCTCACTCCGGCCTCGGGCGATCGTACGGGCGGTCATTGGGTGAAGACGATGCCCCATGCCCAGGGCATTGTCGAGAACCGGTCCCACCATGGGCGCACTGAGAAATCATCCGACTGGGAGCAGGGGGACACCATGCGCCCCACAGCCGCCAAACGCCTCCGATTATAGCCCGCCGAACTGGTGCCCGTTCGCGAACAGTCTGAGTTAGCCGCCGGTCACCACCGGTTTGGGTGGGTAGCGGCCGATCAGGTTCAGAATCTCATCGGTTTCTTCAGGCTTTTCAAATCCGATCGTCATTGCATCCAGGAGTCCGAGTCTCTGCGCGAACTGAATGCACTTTTCTTTTCGGTCGGCCAGTTGACCTTCGCCGAGAATCTTCATGCCGATGACGGCCTTGCCGTTCTGCTTCGCCCTCCGGAGGACGGCAGTGACTTCTTCCGGCGTCCCATCCATCTTGACGCCCTCCGGGTTGATGCGAGCCAGAATCACATCGACCCAGGAGCTGTCGGCCGCGACCCGCAACGCGTCAATGTGGTGACAGGAGACACCCACCGCTCGCAGCTTGCCTCGTTTTTTGGCCTCATCCATGGCCGCCATGTAAGGTTCCAGCTCCTCTTGCCACGTGCTCGTGGTCGCGCAGTGCAGCAAGAGGATGTCGATGTGATCCGTGGCGATCTCATGTAGAAACCGCTCGATGGTGGTTCTTGCCACTTTCTTCCGATACGCCTCCGCCTTCGGTTTGGTCGGGCCGTCGTAGCGCCACCAGAGCTTCGACAGAATTGTGATCTTGTCGCGAGGGAAAAACCGCAAAGCCTCGCGCATGTAGATGTGTGTGCCGTACAGGTCCGCAAGATCGAAGAATGTGATACCGCATTCGTACGCGTGGCGGAGCAACGCGACCAACTTCTCGAAGCCCATGCGAGTGTGGTCCGACTGGCGGTTGCCGCCGTGCATGCCCGTGCCTTGTCCGACGCGAGAAAGCTTAATCCCGGTCCGGCCAAGTTCGACCTGAGGAGGGGCAGGCGGAGCTGTATCGGCAGCCACTACGGGGCCGATCGCTCCGGCGCAAGCTGCCACGGCACTTGTCGTTGCCAGGAATTGGCGACGACTAAACTGTTGTTGTTTTCTTTCAGTCATTCATTCATCTCCCTCGATGCGATCGTGGAGTGGACTGGTCAAGACATCAACCAGGGAAGAAGGAAAGGAACCTGCTTCCGGCTGGAAGCCAGCATAAACGGCTTCCAGGGCCGGTGCAATCAAT
>JAADHY010000206.1:0-5895 GCA_013151585.1 Planctomycetota bacterium | reverse complement strand
CGTGGGTCTCGTGTCAGGGGCACGCAGTGTGGTGCCGCGATTGCCGACGATGGCGGCCGCTCGCTACAATCACGGAAGCCAGGATGGCTCGCCTTTTCTCAGGCGACCACGTTTCGCCCGACCGGACTCCGCCCCGCGACACGCCACGCATCGGACCGGCCGTCCGTTTCGCTCCTTGCGTCCCGTTGAACTCTCGATGATCCCGTCAGCCATGATGGAAGTCGTTCGTTTTTTTCTGGGTATTGACGTCGGCAACAGCCGAATCAAGTTCGGGCTGTTTGACCGATCGCGTGCGGAGGTGGCGTCGAACGGATTGGCTCTGTGCGTGCATTCGTTGGCTGTGCGTATGTCGGAACCGATCCCCTGGGATCGGATCGTCGGCTGGGTCGAAGGCCTGGCAGACGAATGGCGAGCGGCGGTGGCGGGAGCGAATCCGGAGGGGGTTGACCGACTGGTTTCGCAATGGCCGGCCAAGTTGGGAGCGTCTCCGGAACATATTCGCGATGTCACGCGCTTCCCGATTAGAATTCGGGTCGACGAGCCGGGTAAGGTGGGCGTGGATCGCGTGCTAAACGCGGTGGCCGCGAACGTGCTGCGACGTCCCGGGCAAGCGGCGATCATTGTCGATTCCGGCACCGCAACGACCGTCGATTTTGTCGATGGGGAGGGAGCGTTCCGCGGCGGAGCGATCTTGCCGGGGTTGCGACTCGCCGCGCGCTCATTGCACGAATACACGGCGTTGCTCCCGCTGGTAACGATGGACGAACTGCGACAGGAGCCCGTTCCGATCGTCGGCCGGAACACGAATGAGGCCATCCGCAGCGGCATTTTTTGGGGACAGCTCGGGGCGGTGCGCGAGCTGATCGGGCGGATGGAACGAGCGGCCGCCGAAACGTCGCGAAAAGCGGCGCCGACCGAGAGGAGCGAACCGCGCCCTTCGCTTCCCGCTTCGGACTTGCCTGAACCTGTCCGGCCGCTTCTGCTCTTAACCGGTGGCGGGGGACTGCTGCTGTCCCGCGAGATTCCCCAAGGGCGGCTGGAGCCGCACTTGTCGCTTCAAGGTCTGGCGATTGTGGCCGCTCACGGAACGAAGGGGTGACAGGCTTCCCGGGAAGAAATCCCACACGGTCAGCGTCGGCGGAAGCGAGACACCATGGCAGACACCGGCGAGAATCCGATGCCCGAAACGCTTGCGGCGTTGATGACACCGGCGGGGCGTGGAGCCGTGGCGACGATCCGGCTGTACGGGCGGCTGGATCGGGTGGACGCCGCGCCGCCTTTGTTTCGCGCGGCGAACGGCCGGCCGCTTCATCGGCAACCTGTCGGCCGGATTTGCTACGGCCGATGGGGGGACGAGCCGGGCGAAGAAGTCGTTGTCTGCAGAACGGGCGAGCATGAGGCGGAGATTCACTGCCACGGAGGTCAGGCGGCGCCGGCCCGCCTTCTGAGCGATTTGGAACGGCGGGGCGTGGTGATCCGCCCGTGGATCGAACTGGTCGCCTTTGAGACGGATGCTTTCACCGCCGAGTGTCAGGAAACGCTCACAAGAGCCACGACGTTGCGGACAGCGACGATCCTGTTGGAACAGGTTTCCGGTCGGCTCCGATCCGCGTTGGAGGAGTTGAGGGATATGGCGGCGGCAACAGGCGAGAACGCTTCGGCGGCCGAGCGGCCCGAGGTCCCCCAGCCGGATCGACGCCTCGATCATTTGCGACGGCGCCTAGACGATTTGCTGCGATGGGCCGATTTCGGACGCCATTTGACGGAACCGTGGTCTGTGGTTTTGGTCGGGCGACCGAACGTGGGGAAATCGAGTTTGATCAACGCGCTGCTGGGCTACACGCGGGCCATTGTCTACGATCAACCGGGAACGACGCGCGACGTCGTGTCGGCGGAAACAGCCTTCGAGGGATGGCCCCTGCGACTTTCGGATACCGCTGGCTTCCGCAATCTGACAAAAGCGAGTGGCTCGGCGGCTGAATTGGAACGAGCCGGCATCCGCCGGGCTCAAGAGCAGCTCCGGCGGGCCGATTGCCGGTTGCTGTTGATCGACGTCAGCCAGCCGGCGACGGAAGTCGATCGAGAATTGCTCGATCGCTGGCCGGATGCCATCGTGGTCGCGCACAAAGCCGATTTGCCTTTGGGCTGGGACGAGCCGTTGCCGCAAGGAGCTGTTCGGGTTTCGTCCGTGACGGGCGAAGGCTTGGGCGAATTGATCGATCGGATCGTGACGCAACTGATTCCCGAGCTTCCGTCTTCGGAGACGCCGTTCCCCATCACTCCGCGTCAAATCGATTGCTTGCGACGAGCGGAAAAGGCGGCTGGCGATGGCGACCTGGAGCGCTGCCGCCGCTGTTTGGACGAATGCCTCAACCCGCCGTGGGGACAGTTCGCCTCCGAGACGTCACCCAAAGCCGAGGTCAACTCTTGACGGCCTGCAACGCCTCTTGCCTGGTGTCACAGTAGGGCCAGACGTTGCGCAGATTCATCGCCTCCAGCACTTCCAGCATCTGCGGCGAAGCGGCGCAAAAGGCCGCTTTGCCGTTACGTTCGGTGACGCGCCGAGCGAACCGCAACAGCGAGCCGATCATCACGGATCCCAACAAAGGGACGGCGCTCAAGTCGACGATCAAGTGCGAAACCTCCCCCTGATCCAGCAGACGCAGGACGGCGTTGGTTTCCAAATGGACGTCTTGGTACCGATACGACAGCAGGTCGCCCTGCGGAACCACAACGACGACGTCCCCTAGGCGTTCGCACTTGAAAATCTTGTTATGTTCGACCATGCGTCGCTGCCAGTGAAAAATCCGGGCGGGAGCGAATGTTTCGTTTCGTCGAAGTATACAGCCGGTCGGATCGCTTTCAAAGGCTGGTTTTCGCACGCTGCAGCCCACAAGAACACGCCCTCGTCTCGAACGCCCTCGAGTCCGAGCGCCCGTCCCAGTTGCCGCACTTTCCGTCACTCAATTCGACCGCCGCCGCGGACTGCCTGGGATCGCCGTCCGGTCCGGCGGATTTGTTCCATGACCGAGCGGTCGTGGATTCGTCGGTTTCAGGCCGTCCGGGCTTTTCGCCCGTGAAATCAGATCGGCCAATAAATCGCGCAGAATCGCGTCAGCCACGAGGGCCTGAGCCCGCTCGTTCGGGTGAGCATCAAACCGGCTGACCATCAAACCCTCACGCACATGAGGTGTCAGCACGGGTTCCAAGTCTAGCACAGGGATGCCCGACTGGCGGCAGAAACCGTCGATGAGCTGGTGGGCATGGCGAAACGGGTACTCCGGTCCCAGATTATGCAGGAAAGGAAACACGACGACGCGAAAGTCCGCTTCATGCCGGCGGCACAATTCGTTCACTTCCAGCAGTTTTTGCTTCATCAACTGCCACGGTTCGCCTTCGTAATAGTCGTGCACGAACGAGTAATAGTCTCGCAGCTCTGGTACGATCAGGTACCGCCACCGATAGAACATCAGGTTGAAGAAGTAAGAGTGTCGAAACAAGAAAAAATGCGGCTGGCCCACTCGTTCGTCGAAGTTTTCGTAGTACGTTCGATGTCTCGGATGAAACGTTTCGATGTCGTTCAAGCACAGGACGTACACGGCCGTATCGATGCGGAACCCGTTTTCGAAAAGTTCCTTGAGTAGCCCTTCGACCCAATACAGATCGGTGCCTGCGTCGGACAGATTGGTGACTTCGAATCGTCCGGGCGCCTGCCGGTCCAATGCGGCTTGAATCCGATTGCTGAAGCGGTCTTGGATGTTTGCAATCCCGTGGCCGAAGGTGAAGCTATCACCCAAAAAACAGATTCGGTAGCGGCCCTCCGGCGGCTGTTTGGGAAAATCATGATCGTCGCGGTAATAGATGCCCTCGCCGGGGCGGATTTCCAACGGGCGTCGCTCCCGGTCGGCGTGGATGCGATACCACTTGCGAGACACCTTCGTCCGGTTGAACGAGTCGGTGGTGTCGTAGAGCAGGGCGAAGTACAGCTCGACTGCGGTCAGCGCGGCCCCTCCCATCCAGAAGGACAACAGCAAATTGGCTCGGCGCAACCGACTCGGAACGCCATGAGCAAACCGTCGGTATCGTATCAACGCCCACAGCCCGACAGCCAGAGCCGCCAACCAGAGGGTCATGCCCGTCAGGTATCCGAAGTCTTCCAGGAAAAGGTACTGCAGTGATCGGGAAAAAACCATCGTGTTTCCGAGGGTGTACAAGTGGCGTCAAGGCGGAATGCGAACCATTGCAGGCGAGTATCACGGGCCGCGAAAAGCCTCAATCGACAATTTCACGCTCAATGTCCTCCAACGATTTGCCTTTCGTTTCCGGCAGCCGAAGCAGGATGTAGAAAAACCCCGCGACGCAGATGGTGGCGTAAAGCCAAAACGTACCGTGCGCTCCCAGGGCTCGTTTCAAAAAAGGAAAAGTAAAGGTCAACGCGGTGCAGCCCGTCCACAGCGAGAAAACGGCCACGGACATGGCGGCTCCGCGAATCCGGTTGGGGAAAATCTCCGAGATCACGACCCACGTGACCGGCGCCAGGGACATCGCATAGCATGCGATCGCCGCCACCACGAGGACAAGCATATGCAAACCTTGACTGGAAAGGTAATAGCCGGTCGCCAAAGCCGTGTAGATGACAGCCAAACCTCCAGCCCCGAACAGCATCAGCGGCCGACGCCCGAAACGGTCGACCGTGTAAATCGCGACAAACGTGAAGACAAGGTTCACCACACCCGTGATGACGATATTCAGCATGATGTCGCCGACGCCGTAACCGGCCGCTTCGAAGACTTCCTGAGCGTAGTTAAAAATCACATTGATTCCGCACCATTGCTGAAAGACGGCCAAGACAACTCCCAGGCCGAGCACTTTGAAGACGCCCGGTTCCAGCAGGTCTTCGAATCGGACCCGGGCAATCTCTTCTCCAGCCAACGTGGCTCGGATCTCAGCCAGCTCTGCGTCGGCGTATTCGGGCCCGCCCACACGATCCAAGGTTGCCCAGGCCTGCTCATCCCGGCCGAATTTGACCAGCCAGCGGGGGCTTTCCGGAACGAAGAACATGAGCAAGAAGAAAAGCGACGCGGGCACTGTCTCGGCCCCGAACATCCAGCGCCATCCGTACTGACCGTTCCAGGATTGCCGGATCATTTCGAGCGTCGCGTCCTGGGGGACAGGACGGGCGATCAGCCAGTTGATGATCTGAGCGGCCAGGATCCCGATCACGATCGTGAGCTGATTAATCGAGACCAACTCGCCGCGTCGCTCCGCCGGCGAGACCTCGGCAATGTACATGGGCGAAAGGTTCGAAGCGAGCCCAATCGCGATGCCTCCCAGCCATCGATACGTGTTGAAGCTGACGAAGCCGCCGGCCAAAGCGGTTCCGACCGCCGACAGGGTGAATAAGAAACCAGATACGATCAGCAAGCGACGACGGCCGACACGATCGCTGAGCACGCCGGAAAGCACCGCGCCGAACAGGCAACCGATCAGCGCGCTGCTCATGGCCATGCCTTGCATGAGTTCGCGAATGCCGTCCGGTTGCTGTGCGATTCCCAGAGCTGGTTCGTAAAAGGGTTTTGCTCCGCCGATCACCACCCAGTCGTAACCGAACAACAGCCCTCCCATGGCCGCGACTAGACAAATCCGCCAGACGAACGCCATGCGGTAAACGCCGACTTGGGGAATCTGTCTGCGCATGCGGCCCTTTCCTCCGCTCCGTCGCGGCTTGCCCACACAGCCGTCCGGTTCGCCCCTTCCGAGCGATTCCAAAAAGGAGGGCCTTTTGGCGCCGTTCTCTCCTTCTTGGCAGCCGGTCCGGCTACGATCGCCCTTCAGGAATCATCCCAGTTCAGCGCCCGGGATCGACGGCCTGCGGGATCGGCCGCCATTTGTTGG
>JAADHY010000406.1 GCA_013151585.1 Planctomycetota bacterium | reverse complement strand
TCAGTTTCGCCCGTCCCGGGAACAGGGCGGGCGATCTTTCTGCGCCGAAGGGATTACTTTCGGCGCTCGGCTCTGATCGTCGGGAGCCACAATGATGCTCGCGATCGACGAATCCTTGCGACCGGAAGATTTGCTGGAACCGATCCGCCGCATGTGGGAGGTTTCCGGCGAAAAGATTCTCTCGATCGAAGCCACGTGTCGGAATCGAGCCGGCGCGCCGGTCTTCACCGTCCGCGGCCAGTATCAAGCGCAGGGGTGGACGGAATGGACCGAAGGATTTCGCTTCGGTTCGGCTCTGTTGCAATTCGACGCCACGGGGGACGAGCAATTCCTCGAAATCGGCCGAACAGCCACGATCGAGCGGATGGCGCCCCATTTGACTCACACCGGGGTCCACGACCACGGCTTCAACAACGTCAGCACCTACGGAAATCTGCGCCGTCTGATGCGGGAAGATCGAATCCCTCACGACTGGCGGGAACTGGAGCTGTACGAGCTGGCGTTGAAGGTGAGTGGTGCGGTTCAAGCAACGCGATGGACCGTGACGGCCGACGGCGACGGGTTCATCTACTCCTTCAACGGTCCCCATTCGCTGTTCAGTGACACGATTCGCTCGCTGCGCTCGCTGGTGTTGGCGCACCGGCTCGGACACCGACTGATTGGCGAGAACGACGCGCCGATCAGCTTGCTGGACCGCTGGGCCCAGCATCTTCGCACGACCGCGAGGTACAACGTGTATTACGGCGAAGGGCGGGACGCATACGACGTCCCCGGACGGGTTGCTCACGAGAGTCTATTCAATCCGAATAACGGCCAATACCGTTGTCCGAGCACGCAGCAAGGGTTTTCTCCCTTCAGCACCTGGACGCGCGGACTGGCCTGGATCATGCTCGGATTCGCCGAAGAATTGGAGTTTTTGGCCGACCTGAACGAGACCGATCAGGACCAGCTCGGCGACCGGAGTGAATTGGAAGCGATCATGCTTCAGGCCGCGACGGCAACCTGTGACTTTTACATTCGCAATACCCCAACGGACGGCGTGCCCTACTGGGACACCGCCGCGCCCGGCCTGGTGCAGCTCGGCGACTATCTGAACCGACCGGCCGACCCGTTCAACGATTTCGAACCCGTGGACAGCTCGGCGGCGGCTATCGCCGCCCAGGGCCTGCTGCGGCTCGGCCGCTATTTGTCGGCCCGCCATCCCGACCGGGGGAATAGCGAGACGGGTGGCCGCCGCTATTGGCAGGCCGGGCTCACGGTGCTTCGCACCCTGCTCGGCGATCCCTATCTCAGCACCGACAGCCAACACCAGGGCTTACTTCTGCACGCCATCTATCATCGCCCACGCGGCTGGGATTACGTGCCGGAAGGCTCGCGGATTCCTCGGGGCGAAGCGTGCCTTTGGGGCGACTACCACTTGCGAGAGGTCGCCCTGTATGTCCAGCGAGTTGCAAGGAACGAAGCCTACTACACGTTCTACGGGCCCGTATCATGACCGCCGAAAAAGTCGCTCTCATCACCGGTGGATCGCGCGGCATCGGGTTGGGAATCGCCCGATGGCTGGCACGCGATGGCTGTGACCTGGCCATCAACGGCGTGCGCGACGAACGAGAGGTGACGGCGGCCCTGGACACACTGAGTGATCTTGGGGCAACGGTCGTTTACTGTCGAGGCGACGTCAGCCGCCGTGAAGACCGCGACGCCATCGTGCAAAAGGTGCGCGACACGTTCGGGCGACTGAACGTCCTGGTCAACAACGCCGGCATCACCTCGCCCGGACGCAAAGATATCCTCGAAGCGACCGAAGAAGGTTTCGACCGCGTGATGGGAGTCAACTTGAAAGGGCCTTTTTTCCTGACCCAGGCCGTGGCCAATTGGATGATCGAGCAGCGCCGCCAAAACGGAAACTTCACCGGCTGCATCATCAACATTTCGTCGATTTCCCGAGAGTTCGTGTCCATCAATCGCGGTGACTACTGCCTGACGAAAGCGGCCGCTGGCATGGCCACGCGGCTCTGGGCCGTCCGGATGGCAGAGTTTGACATTCCGGTCTATGAAATCCAGCCGGGCATCATCGAGAGCGATATGACGGCGGGTGTGAAGGAAAAATACGACCGACTTATCGCCGAGGGACTCACCTTGGAAAGACGCTGGGGGACGCCGGATGACGTCGGCCGAGCCGCCGCCATTCTCGTGCGTGGCGATCTGCCCTACGCCACGGGGCAGGTCCTCAAGATCGACGGCGGCATGACGATTCGCGCCTTGTAAGTGTTTCTGCGATTCCCGGCTTCTCGCAGATTTTTTCTTTTCGAAGCCGTTGCAACCGCTCTTGCCGGCAAACTCTGCCTGTCTTCCCCGGCCTGTCCGGCCGCTACGACTAGTTGAAGCGGGAAAACCATAGATTCTGCTACAACTGCGCTCCGATATTGGGACCGTCAGAATGGGCATAATCGGAGGGTTTCTTTCGTTTTCGTATCCTCGGCTCAAGGACGAGGCCCGTGGTGGCGCGCTGGTTGTTGATTGCATTGTGTACCATCCTTCTGCCGACGGGATGCCGGATGCCGTACCGGCCAGCCGGATTTCTCGCCGGGAGGTCGGTCGGGACGGGCCACGGCCTCCTGCCGCGGCCCATTGTCCCAACACGAACCTTAGGACACGGATGGCGTCTCCGATTGTTTCCCGGCCATCAGACGGAGTGCACATCGTGCGGGCCTCGCGCCGCGTTCGGGTTCCTCGGCAAGATTCCCGGCTGTGATCGCCTTTGGTTGTGGGAAGCCGCTTGGCGATGCTCGAACAAAGCTTTGCGGCGCTACCAGCGCGAGTGCGGCGGAAAAGTCTCTCGGGATTTCAAGGCCGGCTTCCGCCGAGCCTATTGGGACATCCTGCGAGGCCGGACCAGCAAGGTGCCGCCCGTTCCGCCGAAAAAATATTGGTCGGCTTATTATCGGGCTCCGTCAGGGCGGAACCAGGCCGAGCAGTGGCTGGAAGGATACCGGACCGGCGCCGAATACGCCCGAAGCGATGGGTTGGATCAGTTCGGACGAGTTGCGTCGGCCGCGACCGTCGGCGGTGCGGAATGGCCGTCGCACCATCCCGCGGGACTGGAAACGGTCGAAGGCGGAGTGATCCCAGAAGGAAGCCATCCGGACGGCGGGCCAGTTTTCTTTGATCCGTTGTCCGGCGGCTCGGCCACGATGCCGGAATCTCCAACGATCTTTGCTCCGCCGGTCCAGCCGCCGAGCGGAACTCCGCCACAGTTTGCCGCTCCGGTTCATGGGCCGAATTGCAACTGTCACCGATCCCCGCAACCGCCTGTCGGATTGGAAGGGCACTCCGGCCGTAGACCAGCGGCTCCGCCCGCCGGGGCGGGCTGGTCCAACCCGCTGCCGCCGGCCCCCGCGCAGCCTTCGCTCGGTTCCGGGGTGTCTCAGCGCCTTCCGGGATCACAGGCGAGAAACTTGTCGGCTTACTGACCCGGGAGTGAGATCGACGGCTCACGACAACCAGAAAGGGAGCGTCAGAGAATAACGTGTCATTTTGGAGGATGGACATTCCTGTCCGTCGCCTTTTTGGCGGGCGAGAAAGCCCATCCTCCATCCCGAGCCGCACAACTTGTTTTCTGAGGGTTCCAAAGGATCGAGACGAACGGATCGGGTCTGCGGCTGACCGCCGCGACGGATCGCGCGACTGCGGCACGTTTTTGGGAAGGGGTCAGACACAATCATGCGAGAAACCAGGGATCAACAAGCCCGAGCGTTTGGGCCGGTTCGCCGGATCAACCGCTGGTTGGTTTTCGGCGCGTTGGCGTGCCTGCCATGCTGGTCCGGGTGCGCGGCTCTTCATCCGCTCGACGGACTGCCTGCCCGCTATTTGCCCGATGAATACAAAGCTCCCAGCCGGTCCGGTCGCAAGACGATCGATTTGTCTCTGCTCGCGCAGACGCCGCCCGCGGAATACCGCGTCGACAGTGGCGATGTTCTCGGCATTTACATCCTGAATCTTTTGGGAAGACTCGACCAAGCCCCGCCCGTCTACTTTCCCCAACGGGAAGAGGTGCCGCCGTCGATGGGATTTCCCATCCCCGTGCGAGATGACGGAACGATCTCGTTGCCTTTGGTGGGAGCTCTTTACGTGCGCGGCATGACGCTCCACCAGATCGAAGACCGCATCCGAAAGGCGTTGATCGAGGAGCGGCGTATCCTGAACAAAGACAACGCCAACGTTTTTGTCAGCTTGCAGAAGCCGCGGTTCTATCGAGTGCTGGTCATCCGGCAGGAAGCGGGAACTGATTTGCTGGCGGGTGGCGGAACGCAGTTCAACCTGGGAGCTCTCAAGCGTGGCACGGGCCGGGTTGTGAACTTGCCCGCGTATCGCAACGACGTATTACACGCCCTCGCGGAAACAGGTGGACTGCCCGGCCTGGACGCCGAAAACACGATCTACGTCATTCGCAACAGCCGTCGACGCCGTCCGCGCGCAGCACCGGCTGCAGCTTCATCCGCACCGGGCGAAAGCTCGTTGCCGCCAGCCGCCGAACTCGGACCGGCAAGGTCTTCGACGCCGGCTGTTCCCAACGCCGTTCCCCAGGCACCAAGGCCGCAGTCTTGGCCTCAGGCGAATCCGGGCCAGCGTCCGGTTTGGCCCGCGGGTCCCCAAAACCCGCCCGCCGTTCCGGGACGACCACTTGTGCCGCCCGCACCGGAAAGACCTTCGCCTTCGAAGGTCCATCAAACCGCTGCTTTCCAAACCGTTGGCTTCTGGAACCGACCGGGACCGTGGGGGCATTCGACCACCATTTTCAGGCTGGGTGCTCAACAAGGGCAACTCCAGCCCACCCCAGACCCCTCGTTCCCGCCGCCGCCCGACGGAACGTTCTCGCCCTCGCCACGGCCGGAGTTGCAGGCTCAGCCGGAACTCCAACGGCAGGTGCAGCCGCAGTTGCCTTCGCCGACTTTGCCGGCTCAGCCTCAAGTCCCGCCGGCTGACTCATACGGAACACCGCCTCAGCCAGCCGCGCCAGTTTGGCCGAGCTCACCGCGGGGGATGCCTTCCGCCCCGCAACCACACCCTGCCCCTGCACCATGGGGTTCCAGCTTCGGAGGCGTGCCCGCCCCGTTCCCGGGGCCGCCCGCCAGCCCGGGCGCTGCCTCGCCAGAATCCTCCTACGATTGGCCGCCAGCGGCGCCGCCGACCGGAACCTCGTCGACGATCCCGGCCCAGACCTGGAACGGCTCTTTCAAGAGTCCTCCGGCCGGCTTCGAATGGCTCAGCGACGACGATACCGTCCAGAATTCTCGCATTACTCGCATCCCTGTGCGGTTGGCGCCGGGCGAAAAAGTCCGATTCACCGAAGAGGACATCATCCTGGGCGATGGAGACATTGTTTTTATCGAGTCGCGTGATACGGAGATCTTCTACACGGGAGGACTGCTCGGAGGCGGCCAATACACGTTGCCGCGGGACTATGATCTGGACGTGTTGGGCGCCATCGCCATCGCGCAGGCGCAGACGCAGGGACAGGCAGGCGGAGGCGGCAATTTCCGATCGATCGCTGGCCCGTCGGCGTTGAACCAAGACGTGTCAGTCAGCGCCAGCCAAGTCATCGTTTTGCGGCAATTACCGGACGGGACCCAGTTGCCGATCGAAGTGGACCTGTACCGAGCGATGCGGGATCCGGCTGAACGGATTTTGATCCAACCGGGCGATTACATCATCTTGCAATACC
The DNA here is from genome assembly GCA_013151585.1 of Planctomycetota bacterium. Classification (GTDB taxonomy): domain Bacteria; phylum Planctomycetota; class Planctomycetia; order Planctomycetales; family Planctomycetaceae; genus JAADHY01. The sequence continues at coordinate 1,681 of JAADHY010000406.1, read as the reverse complement.
GCCCGCTGGAAGCCGTCGCTGCCTTCTTCGAACGCTACATCCTCGAAAGCGCCATCTTCGGTCTGGCTGTGGGGCAGGTCAATCGGTGAGCCCTGAGCGGCGGTTCTTTGCCAGTGCGATGAAAAGAACTCAAAAGCGAAGCGCCCCCGTTGATTTGAAGGTCACGGGAGAATAACATTTCCTGCGCCGCTGGCGTCTCGAGTTCATTAATTCACATTGAACATATCATCACGTCCTCGGCCGTTAACGCCTCAACGGCGGCGAGCCGCTTTTCCGGAACGGGTCAGCGAGCGCCGGTGCTTGACAGCGGCGGTATGGGACTCGTGACGACCGGCCGCAAATGGCACGAGGATTCGTTCCGACTACGGGGATCAGGTAGTCTTCCAGGAGAAAGAAAACCGCAACCTGAGGACTGCGTGTGAGGCAGACAGAAGCAGATAGAAATCGCCTGCGCCGGACGCCTGATCAGCAGTATCACATTCATTTGACAGGCGAGGCTCACCCAACTTGTTACCGGTGACATGTGAAGGGACTTTTGCGGTGCGTATTCTCATCACGGGCTCGTCGGGGCTGGTCGGATCGGAAGTTGCGGAGTACTTCCTGTTGCGCGGCCACGAAGTGCACGGCGTCGACAACAATCAGCGTGCCGTTTTTTTCGGGCAACCTGCAGATACCTCTTGGCGGCGCCACGCGCTCTCGAGTCGGTTCTCCAATTTCACCCATCACGAGGTCGACATCCGCGATCGTGAAGCCATTCTTGTGCTCGTCGGACAGTTGCGGCCGCAAGCGATCGTCCATGCCGCAGCGCAGCCGTCTCACGACCGCGCCGCCCAGATCCCGTTCGACGATTTCGATACGAATGCGACGGGCACGTTGAACCTTTTGGAGGCAGCCCGTCGTTTCTGCCCGGACTATCCTTTTGTTCATATGTCTACAAACAAGGTCTATGGCGATCGTCCAAACACGCTGCCGTTGAAAGAGGAGCCAACCCGATGGGAATTTGCCGACGCGCGCTTCATCCACGGCATCGATGAGGACTTTCCCGTGGATCAGTGTCTGCACTCGCTGTTCGGCGCTTCGAAGCTTGCAGCCGACATCCTTGTTCAGGAATATGGCCGCTATTTCGAGATGCCGACATGCTGTCTCCGCGCGGGTTGTATAACAGGCCCCAGTCACTCCGGCGTGGAACTGCACGGTTTCTTGAGCTACTTGGTGAAGTGCAACCTGTCGCGTACGACTTACCGTATCTTCGGCTACAAGGGCAAACAGGTTCGTGACAACCTTCATGCTCAAGACCTAGCTTTTTTCATCGAGCTCTTTCTGCAGGCACCGCGCGTCGGGGAGGTCTACAACATCGGTGGCGGGAAAGAGAATTCCTGCTCGATTCTCGAGGCGTTTGAACTGGTCGAGAGTCTCACGGGTATCGAACAGCGTAGTGATTACACCGACCAAGCTCGCAAAGGCGACCACATCTGTTACTACACCAATCTTGGAAAGGTCCGAGCCCATTTTCCGCAGTGGACGGTCACTAAGTCGCTGCAGACGATTCTTGAAGAGATCGTTGAGTCATGGCGGAGACGCCTTGACGCGGAGGCTGATAGAAGAAAGTAGGGCCGCTCCGACAGACCATTCGATTTGCGTCGCAGCCGATTGGTTGGCTGAATGGGCGAAGAGGTTGCCA
>JAADHY010000029.1 GCA_013151585.1 Planctomycetota bacterium | reverse complement strand
ATCGATTCGCTGACGAAACGGACGGAGCCGTCGACGAACAGTACGCTGACGCCACCGCGAAATGGCCCGCCGATTCCGTCCGGTCCGTTGATACAAGGCCGGGTGGTCAATGCGCGAATCGTGGAAGGTCCGCCGGCTCCCCAGGGCCCGAGCTTCTTGTTGGCTTCGGAAACCGCCATCGTGTTGGAGCTTCCGTCTCGGATATCCCGAATCCGCACTATTCGGTCGTACCCGAACACGCCCGCCCGTCGACTGGTCACCGGCAACATGGGCGCATCGCGGCCGAGCCCGGCCAACCCGACGTAATGAGTGACGCCGTGCCGACCCCGCCCAGCGCGCTGACCGGGATTCACAAAGACAGAGACTTGCCGCGAAAGAGCCCGGCGATTCGCTGGGTCGTCCCACGGTTTTTCGAAGTCGATCTGTTCGTACAAAGGAGCTTGCTCGACAAACGGCAAAACATCCGCCATCCAGCTCAGTCGCTTCTCGGGCGGGAGCTTCGGATTCGGGTGAGTACCGACGGGGAAGCGGCCATAGGCGTCGTGATAGTTGTGCAAGGCCAAGCCGAGCTGCTTCAAATTGTTGCGCGACCGAGTCCGTCGGGCGGCCTCCCGAGCTTGCTGCACGGCCGGAAGTAACAATGCGACGAGTACTCCCGTCGTCGCCGCTGTGCTTCCTGCGCCGATTTGACCAAAGATCGGCGCCCCGGGCAGCGAGTACCGCGCGATGCCGCGGAAACCGTCCTCCTCGACCGTCCACACTGCCACGTTGGGAAAGAGCGGCCGAACGAACAACTCGGCAGGTGGGATGTCGGCAGCCGTCACCGGTAGCTCAATGGGCCCGATAGTCCTGCGACCCACACGATCCAGTGCTGCCTGAGCGATTGAAAACAGCAAAGGCGCAGCCCCCAACAGAGTTCTATAGCCGGGACGGGGATCACCGAGAGCGATCTGGGTGAACTGTTTCGGAACCGCGTTCAGTACCTCTTCGTATTCGGCCGATGGTCGCCACGAGTCCAATTTGCCGTCGACACGCAGGAAGAAACTCTCGACGGATTGCGTACTTAACGCCACGCACGCCCAGCGGCGTCCGATGGCAAATGCGCCTAGCGGGACCCCTTGGCGGAACGTGAAGCCGATCAGCTCCCGTCCGCCTTTCGTCGTGCGTTGAATCGTCACGTCTCGGCCGGCCACGTCCTGCAGCCGCCGCAGCAACAGGTCGACGGTCGATCGCAGTCGTTCGGAATCATCCACCTTGACGACAAGCCCGAATCCGGGAAACAGCCCCCCTTGGTTCGGGTCCGCGTACAGACAGAAAACGTCGCCTAGCGAGTCGCACAAATCGGCCTTCGGATCAAAACCGAGCTTGTCGGAAAGGCTTGCGATGAGCGCTTCAGCCTCTCGCTGCGCGTCGGCAGGCGCTAACTCCAGGAAGCGGCGGACTGAACGAAGCACCTCGTCGTAAGCTCGACTCGCATCGAATCGGCAAGCAGCGAAACTGGGCGACCCGGCGGGCAACGGCGGCAGGTCTTTCAATGTCATGGGCTTCTGGTCGGCGAGCGCCAGCAGACCGGTTCGCGGTGCCGGTGCTTCCACAAACGTTTCCGACCGGATGGCCCGGCCCTCCAAGCCGCTCCAACTGACGATCGTGCCGACACGGTCCAGCCCGAAAGCTTCGATGATTTGGCCAACACGAATCGGCTGCCCGTCGCCCCGGCGAGCGGGAACCGGAATATCCTGAACGGCTTCGCGCAGTCGGCGGAAATCGAACCAGCCGAACCAGGTCCGCTCGACGCCGGCCCGTTTCCGGGCGTGATACGTCTTCCAAAGTTGGGTGTGAGTAACGTTCGGAGTCGTTCCGGCCGCGACGGACGTGGCCCTTTCGATGGCTTGAATGCCGATGGCGATGACCAAGTGCTCTCCCTCGGACCACCAGCCTGCTTCGACGTTCGGCGTCCGCGGCAGAGCCGCCCAGACGACCTGACGGCCGTTGATCTTTTTCTCCTGCCATTCGACTCGCGGTCCAGCGGCCTGGCGGACCAATCGCTGCAACTCCGCCGCCAGCCGAGAGGATCGGTGGAGAACCAGAACAGCAAAGGGCGTGGGCGGTCCCTGGCCTCCATTCAGAGCGATCGCGAACGAAACCCCTTTACTTATCACCGACCCGACAGCGTCTTCCAGCAGCGTGGCAACGTCGGGCGGAGCCTGCGCCAATAGTCCTTCGGCCAGCTTCTTGGCGAAGTCGGCGCACCCGCTTTCGACCAGTGCTTCATACGCAGCCGTCTGTCGCCAAGCCGCCTCGTGAGCGGTAAATCCATCCCATTGACACAAGACGACCGCGTCCGCGGGGAGCAGATTCTCGGGCGGCGGCGTTTCCTCCAGACGGCTCACCCCCAACGAAACGGCGGCGCCCAACAAAAGGGCGATTCCCGACAAGACAAACGACCGATTGCGTACGGACCCCACGATCAACATGACCGCTCTCCCTCCTCGTACTCCCGTGAAAACCGCCGTGCGCCAGAGCCTCTGTCCGTCATCCGGAGCGAAAAGGGGGCTCATCGAGGAACGGCTGGCCGAGTGAATCGGGCTTTGCAAGGCATCTCGATAAATCCACTTCGGGCGGGCGTTGCCGACAATTCCCCTCAAAACGGGCCCACAAGCTCCTCCGACGGACTCACCCCGACGTAACCCCAAGACTGCGGCGGGCCCGCTACCGCCCGCCTCGGGAAAAGACGACCGCATCCCGACCGCTAGCGGTCCGACCGCAGCCTGCTGAGCAACTCCCTCAAAACTGGCCGGACGAGGCTCCAGCCGAACCGTTCCAGACCGAGTCCCGTCAGGCTCCGCGGAAACTTCGCGCTCGCATGACGTCCGCACAAGTCGGCTTTGAGAGAGTTTCTGAGCGTCAGATCTGTTGACGCATTCAGTATGACCGCCCGAAACGAATTCGCAAGAAGTTTTTTGAAAAATCGGTTTGCGAGTCGAAAAACCGATCTGGTCTCTGGCGCCGGGTGCCCCAGTTGCGGTTTTTCGTTGCGAAGGACGATATAATAGGCAGGCGAGGAGATTCTCGTTGAAAAGTCGTCCGATCGCGCCGGCGGGCGTGGGCGAAAGCGGAGGACAATAGCAATGGCGGTCCGCAATTTGATCTGGTCGATGTCGGCGATTCTGCTCTTGACTGTGGCCGCCGAACCGGTTTCGGCGCAATTGTTTGGGGCTCGAACCTTGGGACAGCCGCTGAGCCGGCGAACCCGTCCCGGAATCTCCACCTCCCCGTCTGCGGCTAGTGACGTTGGCACTTTGTCTGGCGCAGAGCGGTTCCTGCGGAGCAACCGGCGGCGCAGCGACTTCGTCGGAAGCGACTCGCGAGATGTGCGATCCTTTGTCGGTGCCGTCCAAGCTCAGACCAGCGGCCGGGTGACGTCGCCGACGGCTGGCCTGCGGGTCGAGATTGGGGAAACGTCCAGCGTGAATCGTCCACGCGGAGCGCCGCGGACGACCGGATTGTACGAACCCCGCTTACGCATCGCCTTTTCGATCCCCCAGAATTCGGGCGGATCGGCTACCCGCGACCTGACGGCGTATAGGGGAGCATTCCAGGCCCTGGAGCGTTTGGGCCGAATCGAGGTGTCGGTGGAAGGGCAGACGGCCACATTGCGCGGTACGGTTCTCTCCGAACACGATCGGCGATTGGCAGCCTTGGTCGTGTTGTTCGAGCCGGGAATCGTTTCTGTACGAAATGAGCTTCGGGTGGCCACGGAGCTACCGAGAGAGGATTCTCGGCAGAAGATGCGGCAGAGTACCGTCCGTCAGTGACGGCTGTCGTCCGCGACGTTTTCATTGCTTGAGAAACGGCACCGACGGGGGCGGTGTCCCGTTTTTCCGGTGCAGAGGACGTCGTCCCGGTTCCATTTGGCCAGCCTCCCCCAGACGAGCCCAGCCAGCGAGGGGTTTGATCGGTGGTCGGACTCGACGGGACGTCGGTCTGATTCAACAGGGGCTGCTTTGGTAAGAGCCGCGTGGTGGTCGGAACGGAGCGGCTTTCGCCTGGAGCGACGGCCGGCTTGCGTTTGGGAAGCCCCGGTCGCGACGCTTTTCCGTCGGCTTGGCCCGCCGGCCCGACCAGAACCCGCTCGACAAATCCCGGCGGAACATCGATCGTGACCGTGGAGACTTGTAGACCGTCTCTCCGGTGCGGCTCCGGCCCTGCGGCGGTTGTGGGCGTGTCCGGCGTCAGCGGAGAACGTGGAGATGGCTGTTGAGGGAAGGCCCTCCGAGGCGACCCGGATACAGAATCCTTTTGCCGGGCCGAACCGATTGGCGGTCGGTTGAGGGGACTGGGACCGGCGGGCTGCTCTCGGGACGTAGGCTGAACACGACCGAGCTGAGTGGCTTCGCCTGGGGAGGCAGCTTCTGCGAAGGCTGCCGGCTGGACTGTCGGCTGGAAATTGCTTTCCGACGACTGCCGCCGAGCGTGCTGCATGGATTTGGGGTCTGCGTCAGAATCGCCCGGCAAATAGTGTTGCGAGGTGTCGGTCAACAAGGTTTCTCCGGTCCGTGCGTCGAAACGCAGCAGCAAGCTGATCTTTTTGGACGGTCCGCCCACTTCGTCCCAGGGAATCCAGAAATCGTACGCGTGCCCCAGCTCAGATTCGCTGTGGTGGAGCGGCAGTTGCTCGGGAGTGAAAACATACTTCCGAACCGGGACGGCCGGATCGACGTTGGGATCGGAATTATCGAACGCATAGATCGTCACCGTGCCGTCGACGACAATCGGCTCCTTCGCGCGATCGTCGAAGAACAAGACTCGACCACCGAACCCTCGAACGGGCTTCTTGCCCGGCTGGTACAAGACTGTGTTGCTCCAAATCGCGGTCGCTTTGGTGGGGACCTTCGGTTTCGGTTTTGTTTGTACGATGGGCTGCTCCAAGAGCGTAGCGCACCCCGTGGCCGTACAAGTCAGCCCGAGGATCAGGAGCATCCCCATTCGGCGAGGCCAATCCGTTTGCGTTTTCACTCTTGTTACTCCGTAACAGAGAAAGCCTTGCCCTGGTCAATGGCGATTCCCTTTCCGGAAATTCTCATCCCGGAAATGCTCAACTGTTCTGGCGGGTAAGTTGCACCGGGAGCTGTCCCGTGCGCCCGCAAAAATGTACGACGCGGTTCCTGTGTTGTGCTCCTCGCCCGCCTTACTCGCTGGGAACCGGTTTCAGGTCGGCAGGGGAGAGATCGGCTGGCTGCAGCGGCCCACTCAGGTCTTGGGAACGCCACTGAAACTGCGATTCCAACTGCCCGTCTGCTGGATTCGCCGCGTCACGCGAGGCTGGCTTTTTTGTTGGTTCCTCGGGAGCGGAAGTGCTCGCCGCGGCGTCTTTCGGATGTCCGTCTGCACGATCGCCTCGATCTGTCTGCGCCCGTCCAGCAGCCTCTGGCGCGGCGGCTTTCCGACGTTCCCGTTTCCAAGGCAGTTTGAACAGAGCCGGCATCACTCGCTTTTTCTTCTTAGGGTTCTTGCGATGATCCGTCTCGTTGCTGGTCGGCTTGATCGGAGGCGTCAGCCCGCTGAGCCCGTTGTCGCGCCGCGGCGAAAGAATCGGGCCGGACGATGGAACCACGCTGTGACCCGCGTCGAACGGGGCTGGAGGTCCCGCAGCGGGGAACGGATGCGGAGCGGACTGTTGTTGGATGGCGCTGCCCGGGGGCAGATTCTGGTCGAGCGGCAGAGGAGCGGGAGGAGGGGAAGGAGAACCGGGAGGCAAACTGCCGCGGGGGTCGAAATCGGGATAAATCACGGGGATGTCGCCGTCGCAGTACGGACATGTTCCCGTCCGACAGAACTCACCGGACCCGGTTAGCTCGTGGACGTCCGCCGCACACCAGCTCATGCGAGCCGCCTCCAGTTGCTTCATCTTCTCGGCATCTTCCTTCGACCGAATCACGTGAGGCGTCAGGAAGATCAACAGTTCGGCTCGTTCGTTGATTTCGCTGTTGTACTGGAACAACGAGCCCAGCACCGGCAAATCGGACAGCCAAGGTACGCGTCGCGAGATGCTCGATTTGCGTTTTGTGATGAGACCTCCGAGCACGATCGTTTGGCCGTCCATCGCACTAACGGTGGTTTGGGCCATAGTCAGATTGATGCGAGGGGAGCGGATGACTTCGCCCGTCGCGGAAATCGAAATCGGAATTCCTTCGGCTTCGGTGCCCAGGTCGGATTTCTCGGCATCGATCTCCATCACCACCATCCCATCGGGGCTGATCCGCGGAGTAACGCCGAGAATCAACCCGACGTTTTCGAGCGTGACGGTGTTCACCTGACCGACCTGATTCACCTGCGAGCCCACGACTCGGGGCACTCGTTCCCCCACTTGGATGAACGCCGGCTGGTTGTCGAGCGTCATGATTTGGGGACGGCTGAGAATCTCAATTCGTCGCCGATCTTGCAATGCACGAATCAGCACGCTCACGCTCTCGTTGCTGAGCGAAAGGACCAGGCCGCCGTAACCGAGCTCGCTGTTCAGTCGGCCCACGCCGAGATAGGAGGCCGCCTGACCGCCCAAGCTCCCGGGGCTCTGTTGGATGTTATTGCCGAGCGGCTGGCTGATGAAATTGAAGCCGGGAACGCCCTCGACCGAGATAATCTCTTCGTTGCTGATCTGGCCGGCCGCGACTGACCCGGGTGATCGTCTGAATGTTGTCAAGTATGCTTCGATTGAACAGGACCGAATCTTGAATGCCAGCCTCGATGCCGAACTCGTCGGCGTCTCCCAGCACGACCTCGGCGATCAGCACTTGGATGAGCACTTGCGGCGGCTGCGCATCGAGCTGCTCAATCAGCTCTATGATGCGGTCGTAGTACTTCGCTGTGGCACTGATGATGAGCGAGTTGGTGACGGGCTCGGAAACCACAATCACTTCCCGCTCGATCTGCAGATACGGACTCTCCGCTCCCGGGGCCGCCTGCAGGATGGCCCGCTCGCTCCGCAGGAACTCGCTCAAGGCCCGCGCCACGTCGTTGGCGGGTGAGTTTTTCAGACGGTAGACCGTGTTTTTTCGTTCCTGGACGTCTTTTTCGTCCAGCCGCAACAGCAAGGCTTCGATGATTTGCAGATCACCGGCGGAACCTGTGGCGATGATGCTGTTCGTCCGGATGTCAACCGCGAACCGGATCGGCACCAACCCCTCTTCTCCCTCCGCCGTGGGGAGCTGCGGCACGGCGGTCGCTCCGGCCTGAGTGGGCAGCAACGTTTGCAGCATGCGAACCAGTGACGTCGCGTCGCCGTTCAAGATTCGAAACACTTTGATTTGGGCTACCGCCGCCGGCTTGTCGTCCAGCTCATGAATCAAGGCTTCGATCAAGCCCATGCTCTGGGCCGGAGCGAATACGATGAGCGAATTGGCCCGGACGTCGGGCGTGATGCGCACGTCTGCCAGCAAACCGGATTTGATCCGTTTCCGGCCCTTGGCGTCGATCGTGAGCAATTCGAGCACAGAAGATTTTTGTCCGGCCGCGCCACCGGCCGCCGCTTGGATGGCGGTGAGCAGCGTCTGAGCGGTGTTCGCCGCCAGAGTATTCTTCAAATGGAAAATGCGCGTTTGCATGACCGCTTCCGACTGATCCGTATCGAGCTGCTGGATCAGCAAGGCCACTTCTTCCATATCGCGTGGCGCAGCTTCCACCACCAGCGAGTTCGTCCGCGCGTCGGCCGTCACGCGAACTTGAGGTCCCAAACCGCCTCGGTTCGAAAAGAACTGCTGCACGGTCGACTGCACCGTACTGACCGGAGCGTGCTTCAGCCGAAAGACTCTGAATTGCGTCGAGGCCTGAACGGGCTGGTCCAACTTTTGGATGAGCGTTTTGATGGCTTCCATCGCCTCGCCCCAGCCGATGAGCAAGAGGGCGTTCGGCTTGACCAGCGGTAGCACACTGACTCGTCCCTGTCGGCCGCCCAGCCAAGCCTGTTGGACCTGCTGCAGTACTTGCATCAGCGCCTCGCCCTTGATGTGTTTCAAGTAGACGATGTCAATAGTCGGCTGCTTTTCGACGCTCAGTCGCTCGATTTCCTCAATGATTCGCGTCAGCTCTTCGACGTCGGCTTCCCGGCCGCGCAAGATGATCACATCCAAATCAGGCAAGGTCTCGATGTCGACCATCGAGCCGGGCTCGCGCATGGCCGGTTCTTCTTCCTCCGGCTGCCCTTCCTCGGCGGTCGCGGCTGCCTTGCCGGCCGGACCCTGCTGGAAAGAGGCTTGTTGGATTCCCCCTTCGGCCTCGCCCCGCCCCAATCGGCTCTGCTCTTGCGGCGGGCGGCGACCGACGCGTCCGGGCTCCAGCGACGACCGTCCGGCTCCACCGCGACCGCCTTCGGGCCTCGTCGTTCGCTCCGGCAAGCGTCCGCGATAGGCTTCCACCGCCTGCCGAATCTTCGCAGGATCGGCCCGTCGGACCGGCAGGATGCGGACTTTGAATCCCGGTCCTGACTCGGGCTGGTCGATCAGCCGGACCAAACGCTCGAATTGCGTGACCACACTTTGGTCGCCCGCGATTTCCACGGCTCGATGCGTGGCATCCAGCGTCAAACGCGCTTGTCGGCCTTTGCTATTGACAAACTGAAAACGCCCCGGCTGATTGCCCAAAGGGGCCAAACGCGGACTCAGCAATTGAGTCAGCAGGTGTTCGACACGATCCAACGTCGCGTTGCGCAACAGCACGACTCGCTCGACTTGCGGTTCAGGGACGTCCGACGGCGAGACCTGGGAAGAACGATGGACGGGCCGAGGAGCTGGCTCGGACAAGTGGCGGGCAATCGCTTCCTGGACTGCCGGCTCAGCCAAAACCACGATCTGCGAGACATCCGCCACGACCGCGATTCGAGCCTCGGGAAACTCCTTTTGCAGGGCTTCGGCGGTAAACCGAAGGCGGTCGGCCGGACAGTTATACACGCGAACGACCCGACGGGTGGATTTCAACTTTTGCGGCGAGGGCGTCGGTCTGTCCACCGATTCGATAACCTGCTGGACCAGCCGATGCACGCTCTCCGAGCCCCGCACCAACAAGACATTCTCTTGGCCGTCGGCCACGAGGTGCGGTTTCGGCTGCGCGTCGGCCAGGATTTGTTCGAGCATTTGCCGGACTTGGGTGACCGGCTTGTGATGGAGCTGATAAGCGCGATATTCGGCTTTTCCGCCAGACGGCTCGTCGGCCGTCCCAGCCTCACCGATCGCGAAGCACAGCGCCAGCCAGGCGCATCCTGCGCGCAATAGCGCAGCGACAACACGAGACCGAGGTCGTTCCACGGCAGTGATCCCGATCGAAAGGTGGGTCGTGAAGGTCGGAAAGGGGAGAGAGGAATGCGTGGTCGCGGCATGTTAGAAAAACTCGCCCCGTGCATCAACATCAGTCTGACCCACACCCAACCGGCCGACCGGCGACCCGCGCGCGAGCCAGAGGTTGTATGAGTCGCAAAGTCGCTGGTAGTACAAGTCACGAAAACTGGAGCCGCGTCAATGGATGTCCTTTCTGCGCCCGCCGGAGAGAAGATCGGCTGGCAGTCCTGTGGCCCGCTGCTGCGAGGCCCCCCTTCACTCGTCGCGTGGAGAAGGCTACGAAATACCACAAGAAAAAGTGAGGTTTCCGAAGGGCGGAAGAGAGTGGGACTCGGAAATGGGATACCAACGGCGAAGCCCTTCCGTTGCGACTTCGCCAATTCGATGGTGAACGGGCGGTGCGAGGCTTCACAAGGGGGAGGATCGTCGGGCGTCGGCGCCGCGCCGGACCTCAAAGGTCGCGCGCCGTCTGACCGGTGAGGTCTCGCAACGCTAGTGGACATCGTGGGATTTCCAGTATCGCACCGCGGCGGAAGGGCCCGAGCGATCATTTGGCCGCTTTCCGCCAAAACTCTGGGCCCGTTTATTGACAAACGATTTGCCCGTCACTACCATTGCCCGTTCTCCAAGATGGGCAAGGACGATGTTGTGCGTTCGTAAGCGTAACTTCAGGCAGAGGGGAGATTTGGGTGTCCGCGGCGAAGCACGAGCGAATTCGAATTCGGATGGAAGCCTACGACCACCGGATTCTGGATCAAGCGGCGGCCGAGATTGTCGATACGGCCAAACGCACGGAGGCGATCGTGCGCGGTCCGATTCCGCTGCCCACGCGGATCGAACGCTATACCGTCCTGCGGAGTCCGCACATCGACAAGAAGTCCCGCGAGCAGTTCGAAATCCGCACCCATAAGCGGTTGATCGACATTATTCAGCCCACGGGCAAGACGATTGACGCGTTGAACAAGCTGTCGCTGCCAGCGGGTGTCGATATCAAGATCAAGGCGAGCGCCACGGGAGGTTAAGAGGGTGAAGTGAGACCCTGAGCGGCGCTCGCTGCGTTTTTTTTCGGGTGGCCGGCTTTCGTCCTTTTTCTTGAAGTGACGGGAGCGTTGTTGACAGGGGGAGGCGTCTCGCTTCCTGTCAGCCTCTCGGCACCTCCCCGCCCGACCTTCCACTTGGAGCGTGGGGACTCTTTGCGGCCCCCAGCCGGTGAAAATCAGCCGTCTGGGGCTTGGCGGGCCCCGGCGGTTTGGGAGTGGATAGATTCGAGTGCCGAGCACGACTCGAAGTAAAAGAGTGAGCGACGATGCCAGTCGGACTATTGGGTCGAAAAATCGGGATGACGCAGGTCTACGACGAAGACGGGGTACTGGTGCCGGTGACCGTCATCGAGGCGGGGCCTTGCGTGGTGCTTCAAATCCGGACGCGGGACCGGGACGGATACGAAGCAGTGCAGATCGGATTTGCCGATAAGCCGCGACGATTGGCTCGGCGGAGCGAGCGTGGGCACGTGACTGAGCTGCCCAGCAAGCGACGCAAGAGGCTGACCGAGGCTGGCGTCCAGCTTCCGCCCAAGCCCAACTGCGAGCCGAAGCGGTTCATTCGCGAGTTCCGAACGGATGGCGAGCAGGTCGATCTGAACGTCGGCGACACCCTGACCGTCGGTCTGTTTGCAGAAGTGCCGTATGTGGATGTCATCGGGACAAGCAAGGGCCGCGGCACGGCAGGTGTCATGAAACGGCACAACTTCCGGGGCCAGCGGGCGACCCACGGCGTCAAGCGGGTTCATCGTCATCCGGGTTCGATCGGGATGAGTGCCGATCCGTCGCGAGTTTTAAAGGGCACGCGCATGGCGGGCCACTACGGGCATAGCCGCGTCACGGTTCGCCATCTGAAGGTCGTGCGGATCGACGAGGAAAACAACATGTTGCTGGTAAAAGGGGCTGTTCCGGGTCCCAACGGCAGCTACGTCATGATTCGGCAGACCAACAAGGTGTAGGGTAGGAGTGATGATTTCCTTGCCGATTCGGAACGCCAGCGGCGAGCAGGTCGGGACGTACGAATTTGATCCGTCCGAGCTGGCGCCGTCGATTAATAAACAGCTCCTTCACGACGTCGTCGTGATGTATGAGGCGAGCCGACGCGTTGGGACGGTCAAGACCAAGTCGCGCGGCGAGGTTCGGGGGAGCACGAGGAAGCTCTATCGCCAGAAAGGTACTGGGCGGGCCCGGGCCGGAGCGCGGCGGACGCCGATCCGCCGAGGCGGTGGCCACACGTTTGCCAAGCGGCCTAAGGATTGGGGGTATCGGCTGCCGAAAAAGGCGGTGCGACTGGCAACTCGGATGGCCCTTCTGAGCAAGTTCCTCGATAACGAAGTCACCTTGATCGATCAGGTGGTTCTGGACGAGCCGAAAACGAAACTCGTCGCCAGTATGCTGAAAGCCCTCGGGCTGGATTCCGAAACCTGCCTGCTCAGCCTCGAACGACACGACCCCATCGTCTGGAAGTCCTCACGGAACATCCCGCTCTTGGATGTCCTGCCTGCCTCTGATTTGAATGCGCACATTCTGCTTCGGCAAAAGCGTCTCCTGTTGACGACGGCGGCTTTGGATCAACTGCGCGGCAAGGCAGCGCCGGCTGAAGAAGTGACGGCCGAAGCACCCGCTTCGGAAGCCGGAAGCGGCGAGTCGCAAGCGGACGAAGCGGCTGAAGGCGTGGTCGAGTCTGAGCCGGACGCAGGAGAGCAGCCGAACGAGCCAGTTGCCGAAAGCCCTCAGCAGGAGGACGCTTCGGAAGAGGCGGAGGCTGCTGGCCAACCGGATCCGGCAGCCGAACAAAAGGGCGGCGATGAGACGAGCGAGCCATAGACGGTCAGTGCGGAAGGTGAGCCATGGCCGAGCAAAAGTCGAGTCAGGTTGAATTGGAGCCGTACCAGGTCATTGTGCGTCCTCTGGTGACCGAAAAGGGGACGCATTTGTCTGAACGGCACAACGCCTACACGTTTGAAGTCAATCCGCTGGCGACCAAGACGGATATTAAGCGAGCGGTGGAAGAGTTGTGGAACGTCCGCGTGGTGGCGGTGCGTACGCAGAACCGTCGCGGCAAACCTCGCCGTTACCGGTGGCGATGGGGGCGGACGCGACGTTGGAAAAAGGCCATCGTCGAGCTGCATCCGGAAGACCGAATCGCCTTCTATTGATCTTCTTGTCGATGAAAGGGGGCGTGAGGAAGTCGGGTGGGGCCGGGTTCGGCCGGATGTCCCGCTCGTGAATGGAAAGGATCCGACGAAGAAAGCAAAGGCCGATCCATGGGAATTCGACATTACAAGCCGACAACGCCCGGGCGACGGGGCGCCTCGGTCAGTGATTTCTCTGAGATCACCGATCGAAAAAAGAAGCCGGAAAAGTCGCTCCTGGTGCGGTACAAGAAGACCGGAGGCCGCAACAACCAAGGCAAGATCACGTGCCGACATCGCGGCGGCGGTCATAAGAAAATGTACCGGATCATCGACTTTAAGCGGGATAAGGATGCAATTCCCGCGAAGGTGGCGTCGATTGAGTACGATCCTTGCCGAAGTGCCCGAATTGCGCTCTTGCACTATGCCGACGGTGAGAAGCGCTACATCTTGGCGCCGGAAGGGCTGAAAGCCGGCGACAAGGTGATGAGCGGTCCGGATGCCGAGCCGAAGATTGGAAACTGTTTGCCTTTGGATCGGATTCCTTTGGGGACGACGATCCACAACATTGAGATGCAGCCCGGCCGGGGCGGGCAGTTGTGTCGCAGTGCCGGGACGGGCGCGGTGTTGAATGCTCGTGAAGGCAAATGGGCGCAGATCACGTTGCCATCGGGGGAGGTGCGGCGGCTGCCGGCGAAATGTCGGGCGACGATTGGCCAGATCGGCAATTCGGAACACAACAGCATCGTGCTGGGCAAAGCCGGCCGGAAGCGTTGGATGGGCCGTCGGCCCCACGTGCGCGGCACGGCGATGAACCCTGTCGCTCACCCGATGGGCGGCGGCGAAGGGCGTAACTCGGGCGGGCGGCATCCGTGTAGCCCGACAGGCAAATTGGCCAAGGGCGGCCGAACCCGCAAGCGCAGGAAACCATCGTCCAAAGCGATCATCCGGCGGCGGAAATCCAAACGCTACGGACAGTTGAAAGTCTGACGCGAGGACGCAGAATCATGGGACGTTCTCTGAAAAAAGGTCCTTATGTGGACCCGAAGCTTTTGAAGAAGATTGAGCGATTGAACGCGCAAGGGCGCAAAGAGCCCATCAAGACGTGGTCGCGACGATCGACGATCGCGCCGGAGTTCGTCGGGCACACCTTCCTGGTCCACAACGGACGAAACTTTGTTAACGTTTACGTCACTGAAGATATGGTGCTCCACAAGCTGGGCGAGTTCGCGGTGACGCGGACCTTCCGCGGCCACGGAGCGAAAGGAAAGAAGTAGTCGGAGTCGGTCATGGCGGTTGTCAGAGCGTCGCACAAGTTCGCTCGAATCTCGGCCACAAAGGTGAGGCCGTTTGCGGAACTCATCCGAGGCCGGACGGCCCAGGACGGGCTGGACATCCTGCGCTATTACCCCAATCGGGGCGCGCGGATGTTGGAACGCGTCCTGCGCTCGGCCATGGCCAACGCGGAGGACCGAGGCGCACGCAATGTCGAGCGGTTACGGATCATCGAGGCCCGTGTCGATGGCGGCCCCATGATGAAACGCATTCGGCCGCGCGCCCGTGGTATGGCCTTCCTGATCCGCAAGCGTTTTTCCCATATCCACGTGGGGCTGGACGTCCCGGAAATGGTCTGATTTGGAAAACCCGCTGAGGCTTTTTGTGGCCGCAGCGGGGCCTTTTTGTTGACGGCGTTGACAAAACACTGCAGATGGACGCTTAAGCGCGTCCTGTAAAAAGCACTAGAAATAAGACCGGTATCGGCAACGGCGAAACGAAATCGACGAAGCGGCCGGGGATTGCTCCGGCTCGGACCCTTGGCCAAGGGCTGAGAGAATGGGACAAAAAGTTCGACCCACCGGTTTTCGGATTGGCATTATGGAGGACTGGCGGAGCCGCTGGTACGCCTCCAAGCAGGAATTCGGTAATTTGCTGATCGAAGACCAGAAAATCCGCCAGTACATCAAGAAGAAGTATCAGTACGCCGGGATTCCGAAGATCGAGATCGAACGGACCCGGGATCATGTGGTGGTCCATCTGCACACAGCGCGGCCGGGCATCATCATCGGAAAGAAAGGACAAGAAGTCGACCGGCTGAAGGATGATTTGGAAGAGTTGACGGGTCGTCGCATGGAGCTGAAGATCATCGAAGTCAACTCTCCCTATCGCAGTGCCCAGCTCGTTGCCGAAGAGATCGCTCAGCAATTGGCCAAGCGGGGCAGTTTTCGACGGGTGATGAAGCGAGCGTTGGACCAGGTGATGGAGTCCGGGGTCCACGGCGTGAAGATTCAGCTCGCGGGTCGTCTGGGCGGAGCGGAAATGTCTCGGACGGAGAAGGCGATCCGTGGGTCCATTCCGTTATCCACCTTGCGCCGGCACATCGACTATGGCTTTGCTCTGTCGCGTACGCCACAAGGGGCGATCGGCGTGAAGGTCTGGATCGACTTGGGAGAATACGAAGATAAGGAGCCTGGCGATGGCGCTCATGCCCAAAAGGGTCAAGCACCGAAAAAGCCAAAGAAGACGCATAAGAGGTAACGCGACCCGCGGGAATCTTGTCGTTTACGGCGATTGGGGCCTTCAGTCCCTGGAGGCGGGACACATTTCCGCCAAGACGATCGAAGCGTGCCGAATCGCCGCGACCCAATACATTCGCGGCGAGGGAAAGCTTTATATTCGCATCTTTCCTCACAAGCCGGTAACGGCCCGGCCGTTGGAGACGCGAATGGGCAAAGGTAAAGGCGAGCCGGACCGCTGGGTGGCGGTGGTCAAGCCCGGGACGATCCTGTTCGAGCTGAGCGGCGTTTCCCACGAGGCGGCTCGGGATTGTTTTGCTCGGGTCGCATACAAATTGCCGGTTCGCGTTCGGTTGGTCGGCCGGCTCGCCGGCGGTTAACACAGACCGTTTCCGAACGATCGATCGTTCGGCGACAGGAAGCCTGCTGGCTTCCTTTCACGGCAACAGGGTGTGAAACCATGACGAAGGCCAAAGAACTGCGGGAAATGAGCGATGACCAGCTTCATCATGAGCTGGTCACGTGCCAGAAAGAGTTGTTCCGCCTGAGGTTCCAGGCGGCGACGGAGCGTTTGGACGCTCCCAGTAACTTGCGAAAGCTCCGACGCGAAATCGCGCGGATCAAAACGATCTTGCGCGAACGGGAACTGGAGCGGGAATTGGCTCGTGAAGAAGAAGGCAGCCAACAATAAGGGTTCCGAGAGGCGGCGTCCATGCGAAAACGGTTGATTGGCATCGTCACCAGTGACAAGCGAGACAAAACGATTCGAGTGGAAATCGAGCGGCGCTATCGGCACCCCGTTTACGGGAAGATCGTGCGCGGCCGCACGATCTGCCAGGTTCACGACGAGCGGAATGAAGCTCGCGAGAACGACATCGTGGAGATCATCGAATCTCGCCCTCGATCCAAGACCAAGCGGTGGGACTTGGTGCGGATCGTGAAACGAGGTTCGACCCAAGGCCGACCACGGTCGTCTGCCGAAGCGATCGACGAACCGGGCACGGCCAGTGACCAGGCTGAGACAGAAGCGACCGCGTCTTCGGTGGAAGGGCCAGCCGAGGCCTCCGAACCAGCGACACCGTAGGCGTGGCCGGTTGTTTCCCATCGTCCTATCAGCGCGGTGGGGTGGACCGATCCCAAAAAGCTCGGAGCCACGATCAGAACGGTCCGTCCCCACGAGCGACCGGGAGCAAGCAGCCCTTTGAGACATGGACGAATTGACGGAAAGGCGACCAAACAATGATCCAGATGCAGACCCTTCTGGACGTTGCCGATAACACGGGCGCGAAAGTGGCGCGGTGTATCAAGGTTTTGGGCGCATCACGACGCCGGACCGCCGGACTGGGCGACGTGATCGTTGTGAGCATTCAGAAGACGTTGCCCGGCAGTCAGATCAAGGCGGGCAGCGTGATGCGAGGTGTCATCGTCCGTTGCCGCCAGCCGACGCGCCGGGAGGATGGCAGTTACGTCCGGTTTGACAAGAACGCGATCGTCCTGATTGACAACGACGGCAATCCTCGCGGGACGCGCGTTTTCGGCGCAGTGGCCCGCGAGCTTCGCGAGCGAAACTTCATGAAAATCATCAGCCTAGCCAGCGAGGTGGTGTGAACGATGAGAATCCGGAGCGGCGACAGTGTGGTCGTGATCGCCGGTGACGACGCGGCGCCGGGTCCCCGTAAGGTGCTCCAGGTCCTGGACGGGGGGCGGAAGGTGATCGTCGAAGGCGTTAACCGGGTTTACAAGCACGTGCGTCGCGGGCATCCGAAAAGCCCTCAGGGCGGGCGGCTGGAGCTGGAACTTCCTATCGATGCTTCCAATTGTCTCCTGTATTGCTCGTCTTGTACGCAGGGTGTCCGGGTCGGGTACCGGTACGACAGCGAGGGCCGCAAAGAACGTTACTGCAAGAAGTGCGGGACGCGGATCGGCGAAGCCGGTCCTCCCAAAGCCCGTTACGCCAAAAAAGCATGACCCCCGCCGCTTCGACGGCCGGGAATCGGCGGAGGCCGTCTTCCGTCACAAAAATCAGGGACCGTGAAGAAAAAGAACCAGGTCGGTAATGATAGCCATGGCCAGACTTCTTGAACGGTATCGAAACGAAATCGCCCCGAAGCTGCAAAAGGAGCTAGGACTGAAGAACATCCTGGCTGTACCACGGTTGGAGCGGATCGTGGTCAGCATGGGCGTGGGACGGGCCATCCAGGACCGGAAGCGACTGGAAGAGGCGGTTACGCACCTGCGGCAGTTGACAGGCCAGCAGCCGGCGATTACGCGAGCGAAAAAATCCGTCTCGGGCTTCCGTTTGCGGAAGGGCATGGAAGTCGGCTGCCGAGTCACGTTGCGAGGGAAGCGCATGTACGAGTTCCTCGACCGGCTCATCTCGCTGGCTCTGCCCCGGGTCCGCGACTTTCGAGGTCTCAATCCGAACGGTTTCGACGGCCACGGCAATTACAACATGGGATTGAACGAGCAGTTGGTGTTCCCCGAAATCGATCCCGATTCCGTCCACTACCAGCAGGGAATGAATATCGCTTTCGTCACGACAGCCAAGAACGACGAAGAAGGGTACTTGCTGCTGAAAGAGCTCGGCATGCCGTTCCGGAAGGCCGGCGCACAGCGGTAGAAGCAGGACGGGACGACCGGAGAAGACGGTGCTGAGCGAAGCCAGTTGAGGCAACACGGAAAGAAAGATGGCAAGTAAAGCGAAAATCGAAAAAGCGAAGCGTCCTCCCAAGTTTTCCACCCGACGGGAAAACCGCTGCCAGTTGTGTGGTCGGCCGCGGGGGGTGTACCGAAAGTTCAAGGTGTGCCGCATCTGCTTCCGGAACCTTTGTTTGGACGGCCTGGTGCCGGGCGTGAAGAAAGCGAGTTGGTAAAGGCGTTCGTCTTCGCGCGGCCCGGATTCCGCCCGGAGCGGCCGGCAATCGTCGTCGGACAGGAATCGGGGGCTCTGGACCGAAAAACGCAGGAAAGTGGCGCCGAGAATGACCGGCGGGGACGAGCCCGCTAAACCGAGGAATCGAAACTACGAGAACAGTCCAACGAACGATCCCATCGTTTTCAGAGGATACACGACGAGAGCTATCGTTGACACGAGGTAGTCGTTGCCATGATGACGGACCCGATCGCTGACATGCTGACCCGGATTCGCAACGCCGTTCAAATCGAGCGGCCGTTTGTGGACATGCCGGCCACAAAGCTGAAGATCGGCATTGCGGATGTCCTTCAGCGCGAGGGGTATATCTGGGACTACGAAATCCTGGAGCAGCATCCGCAGAACGTTCTCCGCATTAACTTGAAGTACGGCTTGAACGGCGAACGGGTGATTCAGCACATCCGCCGGATCAGCAAGCCGGGACGTCGAGTCTATGCCGGCGTTCGCGATTTGCCGGACGTCCTTCAGGGTTTGGGCATATGCATCCTTTCGACGAATCAAGGCATCCTGAGTAATCGGGAGGCGAAGAAGAAAGGCGTCGGAGGCGAAATCCTTTGTGAGGTGTGGTGAGGTCGAAAGTTCGGTCCCTTGCAGTGGATCGTGTCGTTTCGGCGGGCCAGCGTCTTTTCGGCCCGCAAAATAGAATACCCCATCAGTTCAGGACCCGCGCAGGATAGGTGAATCGACCATGTCGCGGATTGGCAGAAAACCGATACCGGTGCCGGACGGCGTCGAAGTAAAGATCGACGGCAATCGGGTGACGGTGAAAGGCAAGCACGGCGAGTTGTCTCTCCAGCATCATCCGAACATGACCGTGGTCTACGATGAACAGGCACGGGAGATCCGAGTCAGTCGGCCCGACGACCAGAGGCAGAACCGCGCTCTGCACGGGCTGACGCGAGCTCTGATCAACAACATGGTGCAGGGCGTTCATCAGCCATTTGAGAAACGGCTGGAAATTGTGGGGGTCGGTTACCAGGCGTTTCTGAACGGGAAGGAGCTGGAGCTTCAGGTCGGTTTCGCTCATTCGGTGAAATTGACCGTCCCGGACAACGTGCAGTGCGAGTTACCGGATACGACGCACATTGTGCTGAGGAGTCCGGACAAACAGGCGGTCGGACAGTTTGCTGCGGAGATTCGCCGTGTCCGTCCGCCCGAGCCGTACAAGGGTAAAGGAATCCGCTATCAAGGCGAGCACATTCGGCGGAAGGCGGGCAAGGCTTTCGCCGGTGGAGCGGGCTAGTCGGTTTTGTCTTGTGCGTTTTGTGGTAGGACCGAGCCTGTTTGTCGAGGGCAGGAGCAAAAGGTAAAGACCGGGCGGGCGAGACGACGTCCGCCGGAAAAGGCGATTGGCCGGAGGCGAAAGCGAAACCATGCGAACGATCAAGCGAATTCAGAAGCGTCGCATTCGGCGGACTTACCGAGTCCGTAACCGGATTCGCCGCGCGGCGAAGGTGGCGGGTACGGCTCGACCGCGCCTTTCTGTGTTTCGCAGCAACAAGCACATTTACGCTCAGATCATCGACGACGAAGCGGGCCATACGCTGGTCGCGGCCAGCACGTTAGAGAAAGCGGTTTGCGGTCCGGGCGAGAACGGGGGGAATAAAGAGGCGGCCGCGAAAGTTGGAAAGATTCTGGCCGAGCGTGCTCTGGAAAAAGGGATCAAGCAGGTGGCGTTTGATCGCGGACGATACAAGTTCCATGGCCGCGTGGCGGCTCTGGCCAATGCCGCTCGTGAGGCTGGCTTGGACTTCTGACCGGCCGCGGAGATCGACATCGAGGTTCGGCTCCGGCCGAGTCCCACCGTCTGCGGCGGATGATCGGGCGGAGATCAAAGAATCAAGAGACCCACGGGAGCCAAAACGTGTCGACGGACATCGAGAAGCAGACAATCGAGAACGTCATCCAGATTCGGCGCTGCGCCTGCGTCGTCAAAGGCGGCCGCCGATTCAGTTTTTCGGCGATGGTCGTAGTGGGCGATCGCAAGGGGCGAGTCGGCTGGGGGTACGGCAAGGCGACGGAGGTTCCTTCCGCCGTCGAGAAGGCGACCAAGGCGGCCGAACGGAGTATGGTCCGAGTGCCGTTGGTGGGGACCACGATCCCTCATCAAATTGTCGGGCGGTTCGGAGCGTCCCGAGTGCTCTTGCTGCCCGCCCGGCCCGGGACCGGCATCATCGCGGGAGAATGTGTTCGAGCGGTGGTGGAGGCGGCCGGCATCTCCGACATCCTCACCAAGAGCCGCGGTTCCAACAACCCGATCAATCTGGTGAAAGCCACCTTTGACGCCTTGACGCGGCTCCGCAATCGGGAAGACATCGAGCGACTGCGAGGAGTCAAGCTGTCATGATCATTAACGACGTTCATCGAGGAATCAACAGACGTCGACGGCGGAAACGAGTCGGCCGCGGGACCGGTTCCGGCCACGGCAAGACGTGCGGTCGGGGCCACAAAGGCTACGGAAGCCGGGCGGGAGCGTCGCTGCGCCGGGGCTACGAAGGCGGCCAGATGCCTTTGTTCCGTCGGGTTGCGAAGCGCGGCTTCAACAACAAGGCCTTCGCGCTGAAGATCGCCATCGTCAACGTTGGAGCCTTAGAACAGGCATTCCAGGACGGTGACACCGTCACCCCCGAGGCGCTGGCAGAAAAAGGTCTAGCCAAAGGCCGCTATGATCAGATAAAAATCCTCGCCAAAGGCGAACTCACGAAGAAGTTGACCGTCCAGGCACACCAGTTTTCGAGAGCGGCCCAGGAAAAGATCACGGCGTGTGGCGGCGTCGCCGAACAGATTGCTGCTTCGTAAACCCGTCCCGCCTCTCGTGCCCGC
This sequence comes from Planctomycetota bacterium, assembly GCA_013151585.1. GTDB lineage: Bacteria > Planctomycetota > Planctomycetia > Planctomycetales > Planctomycetaceae > JAADHY01. The sequence continues at coordinate 11,518 of JAADHY010000029.1, read as the reverse complement.
CGATGAATAACGGGCGGCGATCCTGGGACAGCACACTTGAGGCACGGAAGCCGGAGCCGCCCGCGGGGCCCTTCCGGCGATAGAGAAGCCGCTGGCGGCCCTCGCCGAAATCGAGCGGCCCGTTCGAATACGGCACGCGGCCCGTCGAGCCACCAAACAGGATGCAAGTGTCATGTTCGGTAAGCTGATCACGCTGTTCAAAATCCCGGAACTGCGCCGGAAAATCCTCTTCACACTCGCCCTGCTGGCGGTCTACCGGATGGGGTTCTGGGTTCCGCTGCCGATCATCGATCAAGGACAGTTGCAGAAGAATATCGAGCTGATGCAGCAAGGCCAAGGCGGCGGGATGGGCCAGATCATGCAGGTAGTGGCCCTTTTCTCGGCTGCTCAGATCGGTAACGCGACGATCTTCGGCTTGGGCATCATGCCGTACATCTCTGCGGCGATTATTTTTGAGCTTCTGGCCAGCGTTTATCCGCCGCTGGAGCAGCTCCGAAAAGAGGGGGAAGCTGGGCGCAAAAAAATCAACGAATACACTCGGTATGCAACCGTGTTCATATGCCTCGGGCAAAGCTATTTTTGGATTCGAGGATTGGCGGGTGGCATGCTCGGAGCCGATCTGGTCCGTCCCGAATACAACTCTTTTTATTGGCATCTCGTCTGTACGTTGACCATGACGGCGGGAACTATCCTGCTGATGTGGATCGGTGAGCAGATCGACGCTTACGGCATCGGCAACGGCATCAGCTTGCTGATCATGGCGGGGATCATCGCTCGCATGCCCGGTGCGGGGCGGCAGTTGTTCCAGCAGGCTTCGCTTCAGCTCGGAGCCGACATGGGCATCGAGAAAATCCTGTTGCTGGCGGCGCTGTTCGTCTTCGTCGTGGTCTGGGTGCTAGCGATCACCGAAGGCCAACGACGGATCCCGATTCAAAGCGCTAAGCATGTTCGGGGGCGGCGGATCCTGGGTGGACAGCGGCAGTTTCTGCCGTTGCGAGTCAACCAAGCCGGCGTCATGCCGATTATCTTTGCGTCCAGTCTTTTGATGTTCCCGTGGTTCCTGTTCGGCCAACTGTCGCGGATGTTTCCCGACTCGCGGGTCCTCGCCATGTTGGCGGACACCTTCGGCGGCGGACGTGGTTACGTATACAACGTCTGCTACATTATCTTGATTTACTTCTTCTGCTATTTCTGGACGGCCATTACGTTCAACCCGAAGGATATGGCCGACAACCTGAAGGATTACGGAAGCTTCATCCCGGGTTATCGGCCGGGCCGACGCACGGCCGCGTATCTCGAGCAAGTGATGGTCCGGATCACCTACGTCGGTGCCGCCTTCCTCGCGATTGTGGCCGTCATCCCGACGATCGTCGCCACCTCGATGGGCATTCCGTACTTGATCGCGTCGTTTTACGGAGGAACCGGGTTGCTAATCGTAGTTTCGGTCGAATTGGATTTAATCCAGAAGATCGACAGCCATTTGGTCATGCGGAACTATCCGGGCTTGTTGGAAGTGGAAACGAAGAAGCGGTGACCTGCGACACCGCCAGCCGCACCGACGCGAGGGGCAGGTTGCAAAAGCCCACGGCCGTCGAGTCTTCGGGAAGCTGGCGTGATCATCCTCAAGTCTCGAGAAGAAATCGAGCGGATGCGGCAGGCGGGCCGGATCGTCGTCCGAGCCCACCAAGTGGCTCGCTCGTTGCTGCGGCCCGGGACAACGACCCGCGAGTTGGCGGACGCGGTTGAGCGAGTTCTCCGGTCGGAAGGGGCGGAGGCGGTTTTCCGCGAACGGGGCGGCCGTCGTGCCTTTCCTGCCGCCTGTTGCGTCTCCGTCAATGAGGAAGTGACGCACGGCGTCCCGGGCGACCGCCAACTACGAGCGGGGGATTTGGTTAGCCTGGACGTCGGATGTCGATGGCAAGGTTGGTGCAGCGATGCGGCCTGGACATATTCCGTCGGCCCAGCAGACGCAGAAAGCGACGCTTTGCTGCAGACCGGACGAAAGCTTCTGCAGCGTGCGATCGAACTGCTCGGTGACCCAGAAGTCGGGACGTGGCGGGATGTGGTCACCCGGCTGGAGAACGTCGTGCGGGCCCGGCATTTGCGGCTTGTGGAGGGATTCCCCGGCCACGGGATCGGCCGGGAGCTGCACGAAGACCCCCAGGTCCCCCTTTCAGTTGGCGGGGCTGGGGATCGAGCCGGCTTTTTCCAACTGCGGCCGGGCTTGGTTTTCACCATAGAACCCATCCTGACAAACGGAAACGCCCTGACACGAGTCGGCCCCGACGGTTGGTCGGTCGTGACGGCGGATGGTCGCCCGGCCGCCCATTTCGAGTGGACGGTGGCGATCACCGACTCGGGCCCGGACGTCCTTACGGCGGGCCTGACCGGGGAACCCGAAAGAATTTGTCCGCCGGGACGCGGAAAATCGCGTGAAGACGGTCGCAGTTCGGTTGAGAAAAGCGGACGCGACTGCCTATAATTGTCGTTCTTTCGATCGAAAGGAGAACGAGGCGATGAAAGTCCGTTCCAGCGTCAAGCGAATCTGTGAGAACTGTAAAATTGTGCGGCGTAAGGGGAAAACTTACGTCGTCTGCTCGTCGAATCCGCGCCACAAACAGCGCCAAGGGTAGCCGGTGCGCCCTGACGCCTTTACCAGCCCCGAGGGCCAGGAGTCGAGAAAACCATGCCGCGTGTCCACGGTGTTGACATTCCGAATGAGAAACCGACGTACATTTCGTTGACCTACCTTTTTGGTATCGGTCGGACCAGTGCTCTTCAGATTTGCCATCGGCTGGGCATTGATCCGCAGGTGAAGGCCGGCCAACTGTCGGACGAGGATATCGGCCGCATCAACAGCCTGTTGGATAAGGAGTACATCCTTGAGGGGCAATTGCGGCGAAGCATCCAGCAGGACATTGCTCGGTTGCGGGACATCCGCTGCTACCGTGGCCTGCGGCACCGACGGGGGCTGCCCGTCCGGGGCCAGCGAACTCGCACCAATGCTCGGACCCGGAAGGGGGTCAAGAAGACCGTGGCAGGCAAGAAGGGCGTGAAAGACCTGAAACACTAAGGGGCGGCATCGAGCGTGCGGTTCCGGTCGAAACTGGAACTTTGTGTCGCTCGGCGGTTGATGAGAATAGACATACACGGGCTGCTCGCCGAGGTTGTTCAGCCGGCGGCAGCGGGGTTGGGAGACGAGAAGGAGTCACTGCGTGGCCAGATCCAGACGCAAGAAGGTACGCCGGAACGTCACTCGTGCCATCGCTCACATCAAAGCCACCTTCAACAATACGATCGTGACGATCACGGATTTGAACGGGGAGGTGTTGTGCTGGGCGTCGGCCGGGACGGTCGGGTTTAAGGGGAGTCGTAAGAGTACACCTTTTGCGGCTCAGCGGGCGGCCGAGACGTGTGCCGAGCGGGCGGCCAAATTCGGCGTGCGCGAACTGGAGGTTCGGGTAAAAGGTCCCGGATCGGGACGGGAGAGCGCGATCACGGGACTCCAGACGGCTGGCATCGTCATCCGAGCGATCGAGGACGTGACCCCTCTGCCGCATAACGGGTGTCGGCCCCCCAAGCGCCGTCGCGTCTAGTGGGCGATGACGTTGGCTACGCAGTCCCTTATATTTTTTTTGAAACGCAAACGGGAGGCGCACTGATGCGAATTCGTTGGCGAGGGTTGGAGCTCCCCAGTCGAGTCGTCTGTGACCGCGAAACGGCCACAGCCACTTACGGACGGTTTGTTGCCGAACCGTTCGAACGCGGCTTCGGGACCACCATCGGGAACAGCCTGCGCCGAATTCTTCTCTCCAGTCTGGAGGGAAGCGCGGTGACCCGCGTGAAGATTCAAGGCGTCCAGCACGAGTTCAGCACGATTCCGGGCGTCGTGGAAGATATCACCGACGTCTGCCTGAATTTGAAATCCTTGGTGGTGAAAAACCACAGCAGTACCAGCAAGGTCTTGCGGATTGACCGGCACGAGCGCGGCGTCGTGACCGGCGGCGATGTGATCACTGACGATCAGGTCGAAGTCATCAACAAGGATCTGGTCATTGCGACCATGACCGAGGATGTTCCGCTTTACATGGAGCTGACGGTCGAAAACGGTCGCGGTTATGTGCCGGCGTCGGAGCGGTTCGAGCAGGAAGAGGAACTGGGGGTGATCCCCCTGGATGCCGCCTTCTCGCCGGTCGTTCGCGTCCGCTACAAGGTCGAGGAAACGCGTGTTGGACAACGGACCAACTACGACCGGTTGATCATGGAGATCTGGACGAACGGAACCGTCACACCGGAGATGGCGCTCATTGAAGCCGCCAAGATTCTTCGTAAGCACCTCAATCCGTTCATCACGTACCGCGAGCCCGGTCCGGAGCTGCCTCCCGAAGGCGGTCTGAAGGGCATGTTGGAAGCGACGGGATACGCGCCGGTCGACCTGGAGTTGGAGGAAAAGCTGAATCAGAGCCTGGCCGAGCTGAACCTGTCGGTCCGCGCCACCAACTGCTTGGAGTCGGAAGGTATCACCACGGTCCGCGATCTGGTGACTCGCACCGAAGACGAGCTCTTGCAGGTTCGCAACTTCGGCGAGACGACGCTGCACGAAGTTCGCAACCGTTTGAACGCGATCGGGCTCCGACTCGGTATGAAGGTGCCCAAGTCAATGTCGTCAGCTAACCGCTAGGGCCGTCCCTTCAGTTGCTTTGCCGTATGGCGATTGCCGGCCGGGCGATTGCTTTCTTGGTACGAGGAAACTACGAACCCATGAGACACCGCATCAAAGGACGAAAGCTCGGACGCACTCCGGCTCACCGGAAGGCGATGTTCCGGAACATGGCGTGCAGCTTGATTCGTTCGCTGCGTTACGACGAGGATGCTCCCGACAAGCCCAAGGTCCCGGGCCGGATCGTGACGACGGTCGAAAAGGCAAAAGAATTGCGACCGTTCGTCGAGAAGCTGGTGACGATGGCTAGGAAGGCTCTGGTTTACGAGCACGAAGCGATTCAGTACGAGGCGCCGGGGCCCCGCGACAGCAGCGCCTGGCGCGAATGGCGGAATTCCGAGCAGTGGAACCGCTGGAATCAGGCGATTGCCCCGGCTGTCGCGTTGCGGCGTCGGGCCTTTGCCTTGCTGCGGGATTCCGAGGCCGTCGACATCTTGTTCGATGAGCTGGCGAATCGGTTTCGGGACCGTAACGGCGGCTATACGCGCATTGTGCGCCTTCCCAAACGACGGCTGGGCGATGCCGGGCAATTGGCTTTCATTGAGTTTGTGGGCGAGCGGGATCGAGCCAAGAAGAAACGCCGGGCCCCCGTTGTGGCCGAAGAGGAATGGAGCGAGCCCGTAGCAGCGCCGACTGTGCCAGGGCCGGCGGTGACAGCCGACGAGCCTGCAGAAGGGGCGGCCGAGGTCCAAAGTCCAGCCGAAGAGGAGCGGTCGGCGGCCGAGACCTCTGAAACATCGGCTGCCGAGCAGGCGGAACCGTCAACGGAAACTGGAGGGGAGGCGGTCGCGCCGGACGAAAAGCTCTCAGACGCAGCCGGTGCCGAAACAACCGAAGCGGAAGATCAATCGCAGGCCACCGAGGAAACTCCAGCGGCGGAGGCCGCGCCGGCCGAGACCCCGGGAGCGGAAGCGAGTGACGAAGCTCCAGAGTCCCAGCCCGAGAAGAAGGTGCCGTCGGAAGCGGAAGCCGAAGCGGCGCAGCCGGAGGCCACAGACGAAACCGGCGAGAGTGAGGGCGATTCCCAAAAGAAGTCTCGGTTCCGCCGGTGGTTCAGTCGGTGAGAAGAGGCCGCCGACACGAAATCGATTGAGAGCGATCGCCATTGCGGACTGGCTGAGAGATTATCTCACAATAGCGTCATTGCGTTGCGGCTGGTCTCCTGTCTTGACCGAGCCGCACAGGGCGATTGAGGGCTTTCGTGTCGCGTTTTTGAGATAAACCTTTCAACGTTTCCAAATGGACACCTAGCGGTCTTGCCTGTTTCACACGGCCTCACAAAAGACAACAGCACTCGGGACGGAAAATCATAAGCGTTCGCGGCGCCGCGGCGGCGAGAGAACTTCAAAGTAGGGTTTCTTGCCGTTTCCCCTCATTTCGTTGGTTTACCACATTTGAGGTTCTCAGAAGACGCGAGAAAGGATTCTCCGCTGATTATGCTGTCGAAAGGCCCATTTGATTTCTGCCGCGCCATGACTTTGCTCTGCGCGGACATCGCCGCCCGGCTTGATGAATTTTCACACATCCGCATGGAGCAAGTGGCGGTCGCTTTCGCTCAGACACGCCGGCGGGGCTCACACGGAGTTCAGGCCAAGCTGACGCCGCTGCGGTTCGAGAACGGTTCGCTCGTCACGACACGGGGCTCACGCCGATGGACCCTTCAACGCGTTTATTGCGGCGACCGGGAGATGCTTTACATACTGACCTTTTACCTGCCGCGTTTTCTCGACTTGCCGTTCCGCGAAAAACTGGTCACTGTTTTTCACGAGCTATACCATATCAGCCCGGCTTTTGACGGCGACATCCGTCGCTTCTCTGGTCGATACCACATTCATTCTCATCGGCAAAAAGAGTTTGATCGTGCCGTCGAGCGGTTTGTCGACCAGTACCTGGCAACCGACCCGCCGCCCGAAGTCTACCAATTCCTAGAGCACCAATTCGGCACATTGCAAGAACGGTACGGCGGCATTGTCGGCCTCAAAATCCCCATCCCAAAACTAATTCCGCTGGACGAGGTGCGATCCGCTTGAGCGCGGCGCGTAGCAGTTTCAGGACACTGGAAGTTCCGCTTCGCCTTGCCCTTCTGTGCCGCGGCGGCTCACTGCTTTTCTCGTCCCGCCAGGTGGCTCAGGCGGCGTTCCACGTAGCCGCCTTTTAATTTCATGTGCAGTCGGCTCACGTCGAACGGATATCCCTTCAAGTGATCATTGACGAACACGGCTGTGTTCAAGATCAAGGTCGCCACCGCGGGATCGTCTGTCGCGTTCAAGGTGTCGTACAAGACCGGTCTCGGGTCGGTGGCCCCCACGATCGCCAAGAACTCCGCGGCTCGCACTCGCACCAAAGGCTCGGTATCGTCTAGCGCCTTTCGGGCCGCGGGAACCAGGTCGCGGGCGCGGCGACCAAAACAACTGCACGCGATCCAAGCCCAATAACGCTCCCATCGGTCGCTTGATTGCATCGCCGCCTCCAGATCGGCCTTCGCCTTGGCGAAGGGGCGGAGACTCAAGTCGGCGACATCGACCAACCTTGCAATCTGGTCGGCGTGGGCCCGACCGAATCGCACCGGGTCGTCCAACCCCCGCTTCACAAGCTCGCACTCTGGGAAAAAACTGAGGTCGGGCAGATTCTTGACCCAATGCTGCATCCGCTGGCGCATCTGTTGCAGCACCGTTGCGTAGGCCGGATCGGCAGCCAGGTTTCGCACCTCGTATGGGTCGGATTCGATGTCAAACAGAGCTTCCACCGGTTTCGGCTCGAAGAACTGCCGCTGAACGGCGTTCAGTTTGCCGTCTCGGTACATCTGCCTCCACTGCTGATAGGCCAGCATGCGATAGCGGTAGTTGTTTTGCAGCGAATCGGGATAGAAGGCCTGATAGTTGCGGATGTACTTGAAGCGTCCGACGCGCAGCGAGCGGCACAAGTCGTATTTTTCGTCGAAGCGGTCCGCGTAGCCATAGGTTTGGTTGCGCCGGTTAATGTCTTCCAATGAGACGCCCGGTCCGAGGAAGGGACGCCCGTCGAAATGCTTTGGCACGGGCACACCCGCCAGATGGAGCACGGTGGCGCCGAAGTCGATGAAGCTCACGAATCCCTCGACCCGAGTCCCCCGGGGGATGCCGACCAGATGCTGCCACTTTTTGGGGATTCGTACGACCAGAGGCACATGCAAACCGGTTTCGTAGAGATAGCCCTTGCTTCGAGGCAGCACGCCACCGTGATCGCCGAAGTAGAAGACGAACGTGTCTTCGAGCAATCCATCCTCTTTCAACTGTCGAACGATCTTGCCCACAAACTGGTCGACTTTCCTCATCCGGTCGTGATAGCGCGCATAAGTATAACGAAACAGAGGCGTGTCGGGATGATAGGGAGCGATTTGAACTGTCTGAGGGTCTGTTTGCAGCGAGGCGAAATCGATCTGTTCTTTGGTGAAATGCAGCGAGCTTTCATGAGACGCCGCGTAAGAATGCATGTGGAAAAACGGCGTGTCAGGCGACGGTCGGTGTCGCCACGTGGCTCGTTTTGAAGAAGCGTCCCAAACGCCATTACCTTCAACCGCGTTGTAATCTTTCTTGGCGTTGTTTGTGGTGTAGTAACCTGCTTGCCTCAGGTAGTAAGGAAACATGCGCCAGCCGGGTGCCAGCGAAGCCGGCTGAAACTTCCGATGGTACTGCGTGCCGATTCTTGGTCCGTAGAGGCACGTCGCCAGTGTGGTTCGGGCGGTGGAACAGACGGGGGCGTTGGAAAAGGCGTGTTCGAAGACGAGACCATTCTGAGCCAGCGCTTCAATGTTCGGTGCCGGCGCACCGGCCGGGTCGAAAAGTCGGAGGTAGTGTTTGGAGTTGTCTTCCGAGACGATCCAAACGAAATTCGGTTTCTCGGCGGCTCGAGCGAGGTTTGCGCCGCTAGCAGCGACACAGAACAGCGAGCTTACAACCCAGAAAAGTCTCCATTGCAGAGTCATCTCATGTCTCCCTCGTCCGATCGTGGCGGGCACCTCTTCTGTCGCGGAAAAAGAGGCATTTGCGGATCGAGCGCGACGCGCCGTTGCGCGTCGGGGCTCGTTTCGTTCGATCCAAAGTCTAGCAAGGCTGCTTACCGGCTGCGACGGAATCGCGGGTTGTATCGACCAGAGTTCGCCGGTGCAGGCATTCAGCCGCCCAATCTTTTCGACGGCATCGATTCCGTGAAGTAGATTTGCCGGGAGCGTTCGAACACGGGATGGAGGGCCCCCAGCGGGACCGGACGGAGGCTCAGCTTATGCGCCGGCGGTTGCCACGTCGACTTTCATGGCGCTCCTACCAGCCGCCTTGCCTCGTCTCGTCAAGAATGACGGATTCTTTTCCATGAGCTCAGCAGCGTGGGAATTCTGGAAGCAGATCGCGTATAGCACGGTCTCTTCGGCGTACGTGGTGGCCATGGCACTGGTCTGCATCCTGCAGTACGTCCTGCACGTTCATCGGCTTTCGGAGCAGCGACGGCGGAACGACGCCGAACGTCGACAAAAGGAGAAGCTCGCCTCCGCCCTTCGTGACGTCCAATCTCGGCAGCTCGTCAGTCGAACCGAAAGCCAAATTCTGCACGAGCTCATCGTCGCGGACGATCTTCACCGAGCGATCGCTGAACTGCTTCGTCAGTTCGTTCCAAACAAGGCGACAGATTTCGCGGCTATTCTGGAGTGCCACGAAGAGATACCGCGAGTCGTCCTGGCCCGCGGGTTGAGCGGTGGGTCGCAAGCTCAACTTCGTCTGGATCGATCGCTTCGTCAGACCGCTCTGACGGAAGGAGCGACCGTCGTGGAAGGGGCCAGGTTGCTGGGGACGAAGTTATGGGCGAGCCTGAGCCCGGCGGACCGGCGAAAAGTGTGCCACCTTTTCCTGGTCGCTGCTCAGAGTGATTCCGCCGGGACCTTTTTCCTGATCACCACGAATCTGTTCCCGCCCAATTCTCCGCAGGAACTGCAGTTGCAGTTGGCAAAACGTCTGCTGGCCTGTCTGGCGGCACGACTTACGCAGGGCCGACAAGTCCAGACCCACCAAAGCGAGCTGCGGACGACCAAAGAGATGCTGCGACTGCGAGCCATCGTGGACCGCAAGTTTGAAGCGCCGCTGAAGATGATCGAGGAACTTCTGGGGACTTTGCTTGAAATGATCGAGGCGGATCGAGCGGCCCTTTTCCTGGTTTCGCCTTCGGGGGAGCGCTCCTCCAAACCCCTGGTCCGTTGCGGAGCACAATGTCACGCAGGCGTTGAACAGCAATGGCGCCACCATGAAGAAACACTCGCATCTTTGACGATTTCGGGCAGTCAGCCTTTGGCCCTTCGAGCCGAGGAACTTCGCCAATTGGGCATCGAGACCCTGCTGGGATCGGCTCTCGTTGTGCCCATGCGGCGGCAAGATCGGCTGACGGCGATCCTTTGCTTGACACGCCGGCGTTGCGAGCCCTTCCAGCCGGCTCAGCAAGAGTTGGCGGAGTGGACGGCTCAATTGCTGGTGGAAACGATGCATCGGGCATTGAACGTCGCGCTGGTCCAACGTCAAGCACGGCAGGACGGCCTGACGGAACTGGCAAACCGTCGCGCCTTCGACGTGCAAATCGAACGGGAGATAGAAGAAGCTCGGCGCAACGGCAGCGAGTGCTCCTTGGTTCTGCTCGATTTTGACCACTTCAAGTCCATCAACGACCGGTACGGGCACCAGGCGGGCGATGCCGTCTTGCGCACCGCCTCGCGGATGATTCGCGAACAGGTTGGCAGAATCCGATCGGGCGACCGAGCACTCATTGCCCGCTACGGAGGCGAAGAAGTGGCTGTGATCTTGCCGGGATTCGGCGTCTCCGGCGCGATGCGAGTCGCGGAATCGATCCGGTCCGCCGTCGCGAATACGGAAATCCCAATCGGCGGTCAAACTATTCGTGTCACTTTGAGCGCCGGGCTAGCCACCTTTCCCGTGCATGCTCAGTCCGTGCAAGAATTGATCGCCGCCGCCGACGCCGCTCTCTACCAAGCCAAGCAAGCTGGCCGGAACCGCGTCTGCGTTGCGTCGTCCGCCGTGCCGCTTCCAACCTAACCGTTTTCGGACGTCTCGCTTGCCGTCGCTGACGTGACTGGCAATCGCTCAGCGCGCCCGTTTCTTCTTCGGCTCTTTCCAGCCGGGAAACTTGGGAGCCCCGCCCAAGTAGGGATACTTGTCAAAGACGTCGCCCCGCCCGAAAGCTCGCGGGTCACCCGTCGCTCGTAGTTCTTGCATCAGTTGGTCGGCCAGGCGTTGCTTCACCGAAGAATACCGCGGGTCGGTGGCGACATTCTGTAACTGGTCTGGGTCCGCCTTCAAATCGTACAGCTCTTCCGCCGGCCGTTTGGCAAAAGCCAGCTCATAAAGGCGCCGGTGCAGTGGGTCTTTGTCTTTGTTTTCAATCATGTAGGTCTTCGTGGGACCATTATCCGTGTCGGCGTACCAGGCGCCCGGGATGACGGCTTTGCGATAATTGGGAGTCCCGCAGGGCCAACGGTCCGGCCGGAAATTGCGGATGTAGAAAAATTGGTGCGTTCGCAGACCGCGGCAAGGGTAGCCGCCCCAATCCGGGGCCTCTTGAGCGGGAACATGCCGTTCCTTTCCCACCAGCACGTGGTCGCGAGCCGGATCGATCCGGCCTGACCGAGGGCTGAGCAGAATGGGCAGAAGGCTGCGCCCGGTCATTTCTTTCGGGATCGGAACGCCAGCGGCTTCGAGAAACGTCGGCGCGAAATCGGTGAAGCTGACGAAGTCGTCAATCTGCCGGCCCGCTTTCACACGGGCT
>JAADHY010000649.1 GCA_013151585.1 Planctomycetota bacterium | reverse complement strand
CTCGGTGCCAGTCTGTTTGTGGAAGTGACGAGCCGATCGGGCGTCTTTACCTGGATGGCCATCAAGCTGACCCGCCAATCGGGCGGCGATCCGTGGCGTCTGCTGATCGCCTACGGCGTCCTGACCGTGCTTTTCTCGGCGATGCTGAACAATGTGACGGCGATGATCATCGTCGGCAGTCTGACGGTCGTCTCGCTGCAGAAGTTGAACCGACACGAACTGCTGCTGGGCTTCTTGCTGGTCGAGGGACTGCTGACGAACGTCGGCGGTTTGCTCACCCTGATCTCTAGCGTGCCCAACATCATCGTCGGCAAGATTGCGGGCATCAGCTTTGTGAAGTTCTTTTTGATTGCGGCTCCGTATGTAGTGCTGAGTGGCGCGGCGACCTTGCTGCTTGGCCGCCGGGCTTTCGGAATCCACGGTTTGGCGGATGAGGCCGAGCGGAAAGCTGCTCGAGAGCAAGTGGAGAACTTCGATCCGAACGAGAACGTCCCCAGTGAGCGGTTTTTCTGGTTTTCGGTGGCGGCTCTGGTCTTGTTCATCACATGCCTAGCGGCTCAGCCGAAACTGCCCGCCTTCAAGGACCTGGGAATGGGCTTTGTGGCGTTGCTTTTCGCTGGAGTGGTTTTGGTGGCCTACAAGCACGAAGTCGACAAGTTTTACGCAGCCGTGGACTGGGACCTGTTGGCGTTTTTTGCGGGGCTGTTCGTCGTGATCAACACGATGGAGCATGCCGGCGTGCTCGCCGAAATCGGACGGTGGCTTTCCGCTGTGCTGAAGCTGCCCCGGTTCCTAGACGCGAGTGTCCTGTTGGGGGCGTCTGCAGCGGCCAGCTCGGTGACAGACAACATTCCGTTGGCCGCCATGCTGGCCAAGATTCTGGCCATCGATCCCACCGTCCAGGCCGCCCAGCCGGTGAGTGCATCGCCGTTTTGGTGGAGCGTGATTTTCGGAGCGAACCTGGGGGGCAACATCACGCCCATCGGCTCGGCCTCGACCGTCGTCGCGATGACGATCATCCACCGACACGGGCTGCCGCTGAGCTTCTTCGGGTTTGTTCGACACGCGGCCCTGTTTGCGGCCGTGCAACTGGTCTTGGCAATGCTGTACGTCGCCATGTTGTCCGCGCTGGGAATCCTGGTCGCTGGCTGAGCCCAGAGCCGCGACGTTGTTCGTCGTCCCGTGCACATAGCGATCTCAGCCTCTGGAAGTGGCGATTGGGAAATGCCGCGAATGCGGAGGGCACCTCGTTGGTGTGTACCTCTTGGATGCGAAAGTTGAGTATATCTCTCGATAAGCAACTTGTAAGCTGTTTGTGGCGTGAATCAACCTTCCCACGAGACAGGCAACCTCACAAGCAGCCACCGCAGTCTCACCGCTCAATTCACCCGCCACAACTGGAAGCCGGTCCGTTGGCGGCCGGTTCCGTCGCTCGACTCGTGGTACCGGCCGGTGCAGGTAATCCACGCAAGTCAGAGCCAAGCTGATCGGCCTCAATCCTCGCAGGGAATTCGGGACACCGGCCTCCGGCGCAGGCATCGCGACGAAAGGGGCAGCACAAGGAGCAAAGCTCTCCGAAAACGTCGCGTCTTTGACATCGCGGCCGATGGGCGGTAAAAAAGTGGCTGACTGGCACGGCCAGGAGGGCCGGTTCGGCAAGTCGTGCCATTTCCCACTCGACTTTTCTCTCCAACCCTGTCGACTCGACGGACAAGGAGTTCGGCATCATGAAAATGCTCAAGATCGTTCCCGAGAAATGTACCGGCTGCATGCAATGCGAGTTGGCGTGCGCGTGGGTGCAAACGGGACAGTTCCAGCCGTCGCGGAGTTTGATTCGGGTCAATGTGTTCGATGAAGAGGCCAGCTATGCCCCTCACACGTGCCTCCAGTGCGATGAAGCCTGGTGCATGACCGTTTGCCCGGTCAACGCGATCGGCATCGACGACGCCACAGGGGCGAAGGTCATCAGCGACGAGCTTTGCATCGGCTGTCACCTTTGCACGATCGCGTGCCCCTTCGGCGTGGTCTTTACGCTGCCCGAGTCGGGCAAGGCGGCCAAATGCAACCTATGCGGCAGCCGGCCGGCCTGCGCGGTGGTCTGCCCGACCGACGCGATCGAGTACGTCGATGGCGTCACGCCGGGCGAGTGGTTCGAACCGTGGGCCGAACGCGTGCATGGACGGTTTGTGGAAGCGATGGCCGGTTCGGCCTGAGGCAAGCCGCCGGAGCGGCCGACGGAGAAGGCCGGCCCTGGCCGGCGATCGGCGATGCGACTGGGATGCCATCGGACGCGGGAACGGAAACGCGAAAAAAGCCCGAACAGGAGAAACGAAATGAATGGTTGGACGGGCCAATTGCTGCGAGTCAATCTGACCACGGGGCAAACGACGATTGAACCGATACGTGAAGACTGGTTGCGCGACTACATCGGCGGACGGGGGCTGGCAGACCGATACCTTTTCGCGGAGGTCGATCCCCAAGTCGATCCGCTTTCTCCGGACAACAAACTCATCTTCGCCACCGGACCGCTCACCGGCACGGCTGCTCCCTGCGGATCCCGCTACATGGTCGTGACGAAAGGGGCCCTGACCGGAGCGATCACCACGTCCAATTCGGGCGGGTTTTGGGGCCCGGAACTGAAGTTCGCCGGGTACGATCTGCTGATCGTCGAGGGCAAAGCGGAGAAACCGAGTTATCTGTTCGTTTACGACGATCATGTGGAGATTCGCGACGCTTCGGCGTTCTGGGGACGAGGCGTGTCGGAGACGGAAGACGGGTTGCGCGAAGAGCTGGGCGTTCCCGGCTTGCGAGTCGCATGCATCGGCCCAGCCGGCGAGAACCTCGTGCGTTTCGCCTGCATCATGAACGACAAGCACCGAGCCGCCGGGCGCAGCGGCGTCGGCGCGGTGATGGGTTCCAAGAACCTCAAGGCAATCGCGGTCCGAGGCACGGGCGGTGTTTCGATCGCCGATCCCGAAGCGTTTTTGCGAGCCGTCTGGGAAATGCGCAAATCGATGGAGGCTACGGCGGCGTACGAGCAGTTTCGCGTTTACGGCACGCCAGCCACCATGGACCTGACTCAGTCCTTCGGCGGCCTGCCCACGCGCAACTTCCAAGAAGGACAGTTCGAGCACGCTGACAAGCTGAACGGCGTGGCCATCAACGAGTCCCGCCTGGTGACAAACAAAGCGTGTTTTGCGTGCACCGTCGCCTGCGGTCGCGTCACCCGCCTGGGCGAGCATTCGGATAAGTTCCTCGTCAACATGCATCCGCGGAATTGGCGGATTGCCGGCGAGGGGCCGGAGTATGAAGCGGCGTGGGCACTGGGGGCCGACACCGGCGTCGGCGACTTGGATGCTGTGATCAAAGCCAACTGGCTGTGCAACGATCTGGGCATGGACCCGATCTCGATGGGCGCCACGCTGGCGGCCGCCATGGAGCTGTACGAGAACGGTGTGATCAGCGACGAGCAGGTCGAGCTGCCGCTGCGGTTCGGCTCGGGCGAAGCCCTGGTCCGCATGGTCGAGGCGACAGCGTACCGGGAGGGCTTCGGCGATGAGCTGGCTGAAGGCTCCAAGCGGATGTCCGAGAAGCTGGGCCACCCGGAGGTCTTCATGGGAAGCAAGGGCCAGGAATTTCCGGCGTACGATCCTCGGGCGTTTCAGGGCATGGGCATCGCTTACGCGACGTGCAACCGCGGCGCGTGCCACTTGCGAGCTTGGACGCCCGGCTGGGAGACGTCCGGCGAGGTCGATCGCTTTACTCCGCACGGCAAAGCTGAGTGGGTCGCCGATCAACAGGACCGCACGACGTCGCACGACGCCACGGGACTGTGCTGCTTCACGGCTTTTTTGGGCGGCGGCATCGAGCATTTCGTTCCCGTGACGGCCGCCGCAACGGGCGTTCCTTTCACGATCGACGATTTCGTGAAGATCGGCGAGCGAACGTGGAATCTGGAGCGGCTGTGGAATGTCCGAGCCGGGCTGAGCAAGAAGGACGACTCTCTGCCGCAACGCATCCTGAAAGAAGCGCAAAAAGCCGGGCCGTCCAAAGGCGCGATCGTGCAATTGGACGTGATGTTGCCGGCGTACTACAAAAAACGCGGCTGGGACGAGGACGGAGTCCCGTCGCGCGAAAAACTGGCCGAGCTGGGACTCGACTCGCTCTGACGCGTCCGCTCGGCCTGAAGGCGGCCGCCGTCGGGCTGACAACTCTCCGGCGGCACGACAAGGCAACCCCGAAGCAACTTCCGAACTGATGGCGAATTGCTTTAAGGACGAGAACCATGACCCACCATGTAATCATCGGAGGCGGACCGGTCGCGACGAACGCTGTGGAAACGATCCGCATGCTGGATGGTGGAGCGTCGCAAATCACGTTGATCAGTGATGAGCCCGCTCATTCACGCATGGTGCTGCCGTACTGGCTGTCGCGCGAAGTGCCTCGCGAACACACCTACACGGCCGACGACGCGTATTTCCAAGAACTCAACGTTGACGCCAAGATCGGCGTGCGAGCGGTCCGGCTGGACGTGACCGGCAAGTCGGTCGAGCTTTCGGATGGTTCGTCCGTCTCGTTCGACGACCTCTTGCTGGCGACCGGATCGTCTCCGATCTCGCTGGACATTCCTGGTGCGGACTTGCCGGGTGTGCAACCCTTGTGGAGCTTGCAACACACGGATCAGTTGCTCAAAGCGGCGGAAAGCAACGGACGGCCGCACGTGCTCATGATCGGCGCCGGCTTCATCGGGTTCACATTGCTCAGCGCAATGCACAAGCGCGGTTGGCAATTGTCCGTTGTCGAACGGGAGTCCCACGTGCTGCCGAGAATGCTCGACGAGCCCGCGGCGCGACTGGTCGAAGCGTGGTTGCGGGCGCGAGGCGTCCAAATCCAGTGCGGCACTGAAGTGCGGGAAATCGTTGAAACCAGCGACGGCAAAAAGCGAGTGACGCTCGCCAGCGGGGATGCCATCGAAGCCGATGTGGTTGTTGTGGCCGTGGGGGTTGCTCCGAATTTGGAGTTGGTTCAGGGCACCGACATCCAAGTCGATCACGGCATCCTGGTGAATGATCGCCTGCAGACCAACGTGCCGTTCATCTATGCCGGTGGCGACGTGGCTCAGGGACCGGCGCTGTACTCGGACCAGCCGGCCGTCCACGCCATCCATCCGACGGCCGTGGATCACGGACGGGTTGCCGGAGCGAACATGGCCGGCCAGGAGGTCCACTATCCCGGCAGCTTGCTCATGAACATCCTCGACTGCTGCGGCCTGCAGTGCGCCAGCTTCGGCAACTGGGCCGATCCCGAGGCGGAAGCCATGGTCATTTCCAATCCGGGCATGTCGATCTACCGGAAACTGCTCTGGACCGGCGATCAAATCACGGGCGCCATCTTTATTGGGCGAGCCAACGACATGGGGATGCTGACAGACGTCGGCATGATCAAAGGCATTCTGCAGACACAAACGCCGCTGGGCGAGTGGAAAGAATTTTTGCGGGAGAATCCCTTCGACATTCGCCGCCCCTATGTGGCCAGAAAGGTCGCCCACAAATTGGCCGGGGCGACGCTTCTCGGCCGCCCCGCCTTACCCCGCCACTTCCACTTCGCGGGTAAGCAACCGACCACGACAGTCGGCCCGGCCCACTCGATGCTCGTGCAAACCAAGGGCGAGTGAACGAGACGGCGTTTCGGTGCCCTCGTCGCGCATTTTGGCCGAGGTGCCTTTCTGTCTCAGTGCGCCATGATCCGCGCAGACCGAGCACGCCTTTTCCCAGAACGGTGGCGAACTTCTTCCGAGCTTGGCTGGGGCGGACAGGCCGCGTTAGGACCTTGTGGGACGTGGGAATTCGCCTTGCAGTACTATTCGCCTAGAACTACGATCCGTAAAGGGGACACGCCCCCGAAGTG
>JAADHY010000749.1:7165-11464 GCA_013151585.1 Planctomycetota bacterium | reverse complement strand
AAACCTTCTTTCATCGTGAAGCCGTAGCCGGCGTTACGTTCTTGAGCCGCTCGGACGGCCCACGGCGTGCCGGGGTGCTCATTCTCGACAAAGCGGTAGGCTTCGTCAGCCCGCTTAGTGGCTTCTTTCAGACTTTCGAGGTACTCCTCACGGATCTGCCGGATGTGGAAGAAACGCCGCAACCGCTCGAATTGCTTCTCGTCGGGCAAGAGCAATTGCTTGGTGCGGGCCAAGTACCAGATGTTGCTCTTCTTGTCTTGGGGTTTGGGAAACTGGTTGGCGTGCCGGTCTAGCGCCAGCAGGTACTGGAAGACGACGATTCGATAGGCGATGCACTGGGCGCGGATCAAGTCGTAGTTGGCTCGCCACCGACGCAGCGGTTCCTGGTCGCGCAGAGGACGGATCGAATCGAGCAGTTTAATCGCTTCCGTCAGCAGCCCCTGCACGCGCAGAGCCTTTTCGAACTGGGGTTCCGCTTTGTCTCGGAACCCAACCGGATCGATGGGGAAGTAATAAGTCAGTAACTTGAGCTGTTCATCTTGGTGGGGGTTCAGGGTGACAATGACACTCCAGATGGTGGAGCGAAACTTGCTGCGTCGTCGCCGTTCTGCGTACACTTTTCGCGCCAAAAGTTGCGGCTGATACTCCTTCATCGCGATGGGGTCGAATTTTGGAGGCGCTCCCCGTTCATATCCGACCAGTTTTTCCCGGGTCGGCAGGATGAAAAAGATCCCCCCGGTCTCGCGTGCAAGCCGCATCTGGGAGTAAGGGCCGAACCCGCTCGGGAACGATCGGGTGCGTTCCCAAGTTCCATTGTACTGCAGGCATTCACTGTAAGCCGTCTCCGGCCCGCGGTTGATCCGCACGTGGTGATCGAGCCCGTACTTGGGGTCCTTCCAGTGGAAGAAAGCATACGGGTAGCCGAACATGGCTTCCCGCCCCAGAACATAAATGGGCGTGCGAGTCTGTTTGGCCCGGGTGATTGCATTCTCCAGATACGATTCGTCGCTGGGCGATTCATCCGTGACGATAATGATCACCAAGCGGCGTTTGCGACGCCCCGCCATCACCGAGTACTTGTCGACGACCGAGACCACCGCCCGGCACATATTCTCCTGGCCCGTGTCGTCAATCCCAATCCGATCGATGGCGGCCCGGATCTCACGCAGGCTGCTTGTCGGCTGCTTGGTCAACGTGTGAAGGGATTCGCCAAAGCCCAGGATGACAGTCTCCAGAATGTCGTCTCCTTTCCTGAGTGATTTGTCGCGCTGCTGTTGAATGCGCAGTTCTTCGTAAACCTTGTTGAACTGCTCGGAAATGGCCTTTTGGTCGGCCTTCATGCTGAAGGATTCGTCAAACAGCCAGGCCACCAGCAGCTTGTCCTTTCGCATCAGCCGGAGCAATTCCTGGGTGAGCCGGCTGAGGGCTGGACCGTAACCCTCGACGACTGCGCCAGTTTCGCCCGCGACTTCCTCGGCGCCCAAATCCTCGATAAGCAATGAATCCCCAGGAAGAGCCACCTCGGTCAAACTGACACGAAGGTCCGGCTCAGCCAGAGTATCGGCCGAAGCGAGTTTTTCCTCTTCGACGGCCGGCTCCTTCAGAGAAGCCATTTCGGTCGACACCTCGCCGCCCGCCACCAAATTGGCCGTATCGGCGATTTCCGTGTTTGTGTCCAGCTCTTGAAAAAATTCCTCCTGAATCGGCAACTCTTCCTCGTCGAAAGTCGTCTCCAGAATCATTTCCGGCTGTTCGGAGACCAGCGAATAGCGAATCATCCCCAACGCCGTCAGCAGCAGCGCGTGGATCAGTACCGACGTCACGAAGGCCGATATATTCTCGGTCCGGATCATGGCGGATGGGTCCAATGTCGTCGAAAGGTTGCAATTCGCGATTTGAACCGACGGGGGAGCACCGCTCCCAAGAATCAAGCCTCTCTCTTACCCAAGTGGGCCCTTCGAGATTCCGCACCGACCACGGATTGGCAGTGCTGGAGATTGCTTCGCCACGGTCGTTCAAGGGCAATTAACCGCAAACCGATGATCACTGCTGCGTTGGCCCGAGCCGCGATTCGCCGAGCCCGCGGCGATCCGTCAAACGACCAAACCACCGCCGCAGGCGGCCTCGTCTTCGGGACAGACCCCAGGACGCCCAAACTCCTCGTGGGTCGAGGCACGCGAGGTGCTTACGTGTCCTCACACATGCCGAACGGGGCGACAAGCTCGTGGGTCGCTCCCCAAGCCGAACGTTGCCGCTTCTCCGGAATCGTTCCGACCGTCAGACGCTCTGACCGCGAACCGATCAGTGAGTCTTGTTGCAGTCCCCAGTCCGTCTCGGGCCGTCGTTCGACCGATTCAATGGTTACACAATCCGAGCCCTCATTCAAGTCCTGTTGCAGCACACAAGGCCACTTCCGTCGCGCTGTGGATGCCGCAGGCGCGAGTCGTTGCGTCTGTTTTGCGAAACGGTTATGCTGGCTGCAGACCTCAGCGGCGGAACGGCTCACGCGATCCGGTGCGAGCGTGCTGCGAGCGAAACAGACTCTCGCATCGAAAGAGCTGGCCGATTCGAGGTTCTCTGTTGGACCGTCGCTCCCACCCTCCTGCCATTGCGAGACTACGGCTTGATGTTCGGCGCAAGCCGCACGGCGCTCGCGGCCTCCTCGGCGGTGGAGCGGCATTCGCAGTCCGCTCGGGTCGCGACAGTTGCTCGGGACTTCTCAAAGGAGGACTTCTCGATGGCCAAGGCCACCCGTTCCAGGATTCGTCTGCAAGGCGTCTTCGCCTTTTCGTCGCTATTGCTCGCGGCGATGATTCGCCCCGTTCCGGCGGACGATGCCGCCGAGCTTCTTCGAACAGCCGGTGTCTCGGGCGGCCTGATCGTTCACCTCGGATGCGGTGACGCCGGGCGGATCGCTCGGTTGCACGCCGGTCCGCAGTACTTCGTACACGGCTTAGATACGTCGCAACAACGAGTGGATGCCGCCCGACAGATGCTGCAAAAGCAAGGCATCTACGGCCCCGTGTCGGTGGATCTCTGGGACGGCCAGCATCTACCGTATGCCGACAACCTGGTAAACCTGATCGTCGCCGAAGACCCGGGGCAGGCTTCACCGGACGAGCTTCTGCGGGTCCTGGTGCCCAACGGGGTGCTTCTGCGAAAGCAAGGTGGCCAATGGCAAAAGACGATCAAGCCATGGCCCAGGGGAATGGATCAGTGGACGCATTACTTGCACGACGCCGACGGTAACCCGGTCTCCGACGACCAGTTCGTCGGACCGCCACAGCGTTTGCAATGGATCGGTACGCCTCGTTGGTCCCGCCACCACGACCACATGGCCAGTTTGACGTCGATGGTGTCGGCCAACGGACGGCTGTTTTACATCATCGACGAAGGCTCGCGCGCGTCGATCCAACTTCCATCCAAATGGCGGCTGGTCGCGCGGGATGCTTTTAACGGCGTGATTCTTTGGAAACGCGTCATCAGTCGCTGGAATACGCGTCAGTATCCGCTAAAGAGCGGTCCGGCCCATCTGTTGCGGCGATTAGTGGCTGTCGGCGACCGCGTGTACGTGACGCTGGACATTGACGGGCCGGCCTTGGTTCTGGACGCGGCGACGGGCAAAACGCTGAGAACGTTCGAGGGAAGCCAGTACACGCGCGAAATCGTCGTCTCGGACGGCGTCGTCTTCTTGGTGGCCGACAACTCTCCCTCTCGACTGCCTCAATGGCGACGGGTCTCCACCTACGTGTGGGACAACACACGCAAAGCGAATCCCGAGTGGGGATGGCACGGCGAGGAGCGTCGCATTTTGGCTTACGATGCCCAGACCGGCAAGCTGCTTTGGAAAGTGGACACGCCCGTTGCGCCGTGCTCGCTGGCAGTCGGCGCTCGTCATGTCGTCTTCCATGATGGCGGCAAACTGGTCTGCTTGGATCGCACCCGCGGCCAAGTCGTGTGGCAGAGCGAGCCGGCGCCGACGCCAATCCCTGTGCACACCAACACCGGTCCGCGCGTGTTGATTTACAAAGACGTCGTGCTTTTCGCTGGCAACACGGGAAAGATGTCCGGCTGGTCGCTCAAGGACGGACGAAAGCTGTGGGAGCAGAGACAGTTGCCGAGCGGCCACATGTCGCTGAGAGATTTGATGGTCGTCCAGGGGCTGGCGTGGACGGGGCGCATCGCGCAGAGCTCCGACAGCGGTCTGTTCGTCGCTTACGATCCGTTGACCGGCGAGAAGAAACGCGAGTTCCTGCCCGACGTCAAAGTGCATTGGTTCCATCATCGCTGTTATCCGGC
>JAADHY010000749.1:0-7154 GCA_013151585.1 Planctomycetota bacterium | reverse complement strand
TGATCACGGCGCGGAATGGGACGGAGTTTGTCGATTTGGAAACGGAGCACTGGAAACCGCATCATTGGGTGCGGGGCGGATGCATATACGGCGTGATGCCGTGTAACGGTTTGCTCTACGCGCCAATGGATTCATGCGGTTGCCAGTTAGAAGCCAAACTTCCGGGACTGAAAGCGTTGGCCGCCGGGCCGGCTTTTCAGCCGGGTGACTTGAAGGGCCTTCCGCCGCGACTGCAAAAGGGGCCGGCTTATGCGCGAGTGACCGGGCCGGACGCTGCCGACACGGATTGGCCCACTTTCCGCCACGATGCGGCTCGCAGCGGAGCCGGTTCCAGCCATGTGGCGCTCGATCTGGCCCAAGCATGGCAAACGAAGATCGGCGGCCGTCTTAGTGCGCCGACCATCGCGGCTGGCAAAGTCTTCGTGGCCTCCGTGGATACGCATACGGTCCACGCATTAGACGCCGCGACGGGCAAAGCGCTTTGGGCGTACACGACGGGCGGGCGCGTCGATTCCCCCCCGACCTACTACAAGGGCTTAGTACTGTTCGGTTCAGCCGATGGGTTCGTCTATGCTTTACGGGCGTCGGACGGCGAGCTGGCGTGGCGTTTTCGGGCCGCACCGATCGACCGCCGCATCATGGCCTGGGAACAGCTCGAATCGGTTTGGCCGGTTCATGGGAGCGTTCTGGTATACGACGGCGTCCTGTATTGCACGGCTGGTCGGCTGATGTTCCTGGATGGCGGAATCCATTTCCTGAAACTCGATCCGACCACGGGCAAGCTGCTCGGCGAAGTCATCATGGACGACAAGGATCCCGAAACGGGCGAGGACATCCACTTGGCTTACCTCAAACGAACGCCCGGAAACACCATGCCCGTGGCGCTGAACGACGTGCTTTCCTGCGACGGTCGGTACATTTGGCTACGGTCGCAGAAAATCGACTTCGATGGGAAACGACTCGAAATCGAAGTGAAAGACGTGCGGGAGCAGCCGCCGGAAGATTTTCACCTGTTTTGTCAGGCGGGCCTGCTGGATGACTCGTACTTTTTCCGCACTTATTGGACGTATGGCCGGCGCATGATCGGCGGTTACGGCGGTTGGCTGAAGGCCGGCCGGCTGGTGCCGTCGGGCCGGATTCTCTGTGTGGACGACACCCACGTTTACGGCTTCGGACGGAAGCCGGAGTTCATGGTCAACTCGTCGGTCATCCAGTACGAGATCTTTTCGGCCGACAACGCGCGACGCGATCGAGCGAGTCACGCGAGCCAGCCGAGCCATTAATCGGCGGTCGCCACGACGCAACGGTGATTCCTCCGACTGGCTGCTTCGCCACTTCTTCTCACGCAAGGAGCTTTCGGCGGTCAACTACACGTGGACCAAGGAGCAGCCGGCGGTGGTCGCTCGAGCGATGGCGCTTTCTGATGAGGCGGTGTTGCTGGCGGGGCCGCCGAACTTCATCGATGAGCGGCAAGCCTACCGCATGCCCGACGATCCGGATGTGTTGGCCAAGTTGCAAAAGCAAGACGAAGCCTTCCAGGGTCGGCACGGCGGCGAACTGTGGGTGCTGGCCAAGGCGGACGGCTCGATTCTGGCCCGATACGCGCTGGACACGGTTCCCGTGTTCGACGGCATGGCTGTGGCCGGCGGCCGAGTCTACGTGAGCACGGTTGACGGTCGAGTGCTTTGCCTTTCGGGCCCCGGCCGCACGGTCTTGAAGAAAGTCACTGACCGTCCCATCCAGGTTGTTTGGAACCAGCCGGAAGACCCCAACTATCTCTTGCCACCGGAAAAACCGAAGGATGACGAATTTGACCGGGTCGCACGATGCCGAGTCGTCGAATGTAAATTGGGTTATCGCGTCATTGCGCAGGGCGACCGCCGAACCGGCCTGGCACTGAAGCGGCTGGAAAAGCCGATCACCGACAGAGCCACGTTTCGGGTCCGCGTGAGAGTCCCGAAAGATACGCGTGGGCTGCTGCACAATGGCTTCCTGGCGTTCGGCGAGACAGGCAAGGACGAGCAGTTGGTGAAGTGTGGCGTGCGACTGCAGGCCAAGAACGTCTCGATCGTGCAGGGATCGTTTCAAGATGGAAAGATGAAAACCGCTCCCTTCAAAGCGAAATACGGCCAAGTGTTGGATCTGACAGTGACCGTGGACTTGGCCAAGCGGCAGATCGTCTGCGAAGTCGGCGGCGTGACGGTGAAGGCGCCACTTCAAGTCCCCATGCATCAAATCCGCTTTGTCGGCTACGCGGTCGACAGCGCTTTAGCGGACTTTACACCGGTCGAGGTCCAGACGCCGTAAGAAACGGGACAGAACGGGCGTCCGAGGCGAAGCGGAGGCCGTGGCACAGGGCGGCACACTTTTGCAGCCCATCGGATCACGGATTGTCGCTGACGGTCCCTCTCGTCGACTTCGCCTCGCGGGCAAACAGGTCTTGCCCTCATCCGCCTCGATGCGGTAAAAGACGCCGGTTTCCTGAAACGTGGGTAGATGCGCTGGCCTCGAAAAAGGCGTTTCGGCCCCAATAGCCGATTGGCGGGAACGCTGATCGGAGGAGTCAGCGAGGGACCGATCTGGAAAGGGAGCATCGATGACGTTCACCGTCGAGAGACTGGCTGAAGAAGTGCAGGGAACGATCTGGGGCGATCGGGATGTGATCATCCACGGGGCGGAGTCGATCGAGCGGGCCGGGCCGCACGACATTACTTTCGTCGCGGAACGTCGTCGGTTACGGGCTCTGCGTCAGTGTAAAGCCGGAGCGATTCTGGTCAGTAAAGAACTGGCAGGGGTGAAAGACCGCGAGGATGTTCCGCCGGCAATTATCTTCGTCGACGACGCTCAGTTGGCTTTCATCCAAATCTTGCGAAAATTCCGGCCGCAGCGGCCTCGGCCTCAAATCGGTATCTCCGAGGACGCGTGGATTGCACCGAGCGCGAAGATCGGTGAGGCGACGAACGTCTATCCCGGCGCCTACGTAGCCGAAGACGTGACCATCGGAGCTCGTTGCGACATCTACCCGGGAGTTTTCATCGGGCCCGGTTGCCGGATCGGAGACGAGGTGACGATTTATCCCAACGCGGTACTTTATCCGGACGTGACGCTCGGCCATCGCGTCATCATCCACGCCGGCGCGGTTTTGGGCGCCGACGGGTTCGGGTATCGATTCGAGCAAGGGCGATACAAGAAGATTCCGCAACTAGGGACCGTGCGCATCGAGGACGACGTGGAAATTGGAGCCGGGACGACGATCGACCGCGGTATGATCGGGCCGACTGTGATCGGCGAGGGTTCAAAACTGGACGATCAAGTGATGATCGGCCACAACTGCGAGATCGGAGCGCATAACGCGTTCGCCTCGCAGGTCGGACTGGCCGGTTCGGTAACAACGGGCGATTACGTCCGGTGTGCTGGTCAGGTCGGGGTCGCGGACCACGTGCATCTGGGCGAAGGCTGTACGCTGCTAGCCAAGGCGGGTGTCCATCGCGACATCCCCGCCGGCAAGATGTACGTCGGCGTTCCCGCTCGTCCCAAAGAAGAGCAGATGCAGATCGCCATCTGTGAAGGCAAGTTGCCGGAGATGAAGAAAACGCTCGAGCAGTTGGCCGCCGAGGTGGATCGTTTACGAGCCATCCTCGAGCAACATGGACTGGCGGAGCCCGCCTAAAGGTCCGGCGCAGGCGAATCGGCGAGGGCCCGGTTTCGAGCAGGCCGTGAGGGCTGGGACAGATTCAGCAGGGCCTTTGCTGAGCCGTCAAAGGCCCAGGCCGGTCCCATCTTGGATCATCGTTTCGAGGAGAGTTGAAGGGATACAGGGGCTCATGGACCAGGCAAGGACGCCACGCACATCACCGCAGCGAGTGGGATTGCTGGCGGGAGCGGGACGATTTCCGATCGCCTTCGCTCGTTCCGCTCAAGCGCGAGGCTATTCGGTCCATTGTGTCGGGATCGCTGGCTTGTTTGATCCGGAGCTGCCCGAGGTGGTCGACAGTTTCGAGTCGGTTTCAGTGGCGCGGGTCGGCAGAGCGATTCGGTCGTTCAAACGGGCGGGCGTCCGTCACGTGGTGATGGCCGGTAAAGTGGAGAAACGCTTATGGTTCCAGCCGGCCCGGTTCTTTCATTATCTGCCGGATTGGCGGACCGTCCACATGTGCTTGAAATACCTTCGACAGGACAAGAAAGACGATACTTTCAGTTTAGCCGTGATCCGCGAGTTTGAGCGAGATCGGATTCGGTTCGAGTCGGCTTTGAAGTATTGTCCGGAGTTGCTGGTGAAACACGGATTCTTGACACGACGGCGTCCCTCGCCTTCCCAGTGGCAGGACATCAAATTCGGTTGGACCATCGCCAAAGAGCTCGGGCGCTTGGACATCGGCCAAACTGTTGTTGTGAGCGAGCGAGCGGTTTTGGCCCTGGAGGCGATTGAGGGGACAGACGAGGCGATCCGACGGGCCGGTCAACTTTGCAAGCGAGGCGGGTTCACCGTGGTGAAGGTCGCCAAGCCGCAGCAAGACATGCGGTTCGATGTCCCAGCCGTAGGCATCACAACGATCCAAACGATGCACGAATCGGGGGGACGCGTCTTGGCGATCGAAGCGGGCTTGACCATCCTGCTCGATCACGACGAAGTGATTCGCTTGGCCGACAAGCTCGGCATCGCCATCGTGGCTCTGAAGCACGAAGAAGTGCAGATGCGAATGGCCTCGTGATCGCCGCGCCGAATAATGCTTATCCGGTGCCAGTCAAATGAACGTTCCATCGAGCGATCGAAGTGCTGCGCGTCCAGCAAAGAGCGTCGGTCAGTGGATCGAATCGTCCGAGAGGATCCGAACATCGCTTTCGCTGCCGACGCCGACTTCTTCACCGGCTTGAATATCCACAAACCCTGAGTCGTCGTGATCCCCGTCCGGCAGCGAGTCGAGCATTTCCGTGGAAGCCTCGTCTCGATTCTCGGGTTCATCCGGGCCGAGGAACACGCGAAACTTGGCTTCCGCAAAGGCCAGTTCGTCGCCGGGCAGCAAAGCCCCACGCACTACGCGCTGCCCATTGACCTTGGTTCCGTTGGTGCTACCCAGGTCGCGGATGAAAAGCAAGCCGTCCGTTTTGACGATCAGGCAGTGAAGCTTCGAGACGCTGGGCCGTTGCAAATAGACGTCGCACACACCGCGTTTGCGGCCGACGACTGTGACATCGCGGGTCAGAACAATGGGGCGCCCGCCACCAACAGGGATCAGTTTGGCCTGCATAAGTCGACTTACAGAGAATTGGGCTTGCGATCTTCCGACTTGTCGACTGCTCCAACCCGGCGCAAGGCGACACACGCGCCCCACAGCAGCCTGGCCGCCCTTATCGCCTCCCGGTTGAGCGTCTCCGGCCCGCTTCTTTATCCATTCTCGCGCCCAAACGGCCCCTGTCAAGCAGGATCGGCCGAAATCGGTCGGGGACTGTGCGAAAATCGGCCGTTTCGGCAACAAAAGCTCACTTTGCCGCGGCCGGTTCCCACCTTGGAAAAGCTCTCAGACCGACCAGGTTTTGCCGGTCTTATGGCACACGCGACAACACCGGCACTTCTGCAGGCGACAAGGGGGTAGATGAGTGCGGCGAGTGAATCAAAGAGCGAGCGTCCGAGCTTGCCGCCTGTGTCAAAAGGTAACGGTCGTAGTGATGCGCCGGGCGGCTGGGGGCGAACGAAGTAAGCCGCCAATTCTGGGGGTTCGCTACGCACAATCCCGCCTACCTCACCTGTCCGTCAGGCATGCGGGCGTCTCTTACGGATTGGCGGTCGAGATAGTCGTCGGGCTGGCGTCCGTCTTTGAGCCGTTACTGGAAGGCTGGAGGGTGGGCCCGTTGGCTTTGCCGTGTTCTTGATCTCGCTCTCGGCTTTGTCGGTCTTGGTCTTGTTCGATGCCACCCCGGTCGGCGGACGCCGGAGTGGGCGTCGTGCCATTGCATCGGGTCGCTTCGACCAGAATCCCCCCCATCTTGAAAAGCTCATGGAAGCGAGTGAACCACATTTGTTCGCGCCAAGTCAGACCGACATCCGAGCAAGCCTCTCGCAACTCGTCCCGGCTATAGGTTCGGCATTTCCAAGTGCGGCTGACGATGACCCCTGACAGCGTGGCCTCAGTGGCCAGGATAAGAATGCTTCCGCCAGGGCGCAGCACGCGCGCCATCTCGGCCAATCCCGGACGCGGGTCCGGCAGGTGCTCCAACACCCAGCCGCATGTGACGCAATCGAAGGATTCGTCGGGGAAAGGCAAGCTTGTGATATCCGCGGTGATGAATTCAGGGCGATCGGATTTCAGTCGCTGGCGAGCGCGGCGCAACATTTGCGTCGACAAATCGCAGGCCACCAGCCGCGCGTCGGGACGAGCGACTTTCAGCAGGTGCCGCAGAATCTGGCCCGCTCCGGAACCGACGTCCAGGATGTCGTGAAACCGCGACACATCGAATTTCTTGGCTCGCAACAAATGGCCGACCAGCGGCTCGTGCAAGGACAGGATGCTCCCCCACGGCAGAACGTGCCCCGCCGGCCCATCGTAGATTCGACGGACTTTCCGGCGGTACTGTTCCAAACCCCACCGCCGAATGCCTTGAAACTCCAACAGGCGGGGAAGAGGCCGCCGCTTCTTGTCCTTTGACTTCTGATCCATGTTCGCCGCTGTCATCTTCATTCGTTTCCGACTTTGTAAGCCTGGGACTTTTGTTATTTCAGCATAGCTACTTCGGAGGATTGACAAAAGCCTCGGAGCGAACTCTGAGCTTCATTCTGAAGCAAGATCGACGGAACGGCAGGGCTCCTTGAAGGTTTAGTCGTCGCGGTCTATATTCGCTTCAGCGTGTCTGACCGGCGTTTTCTGGCCGAACGTGTTGTCGGGCAAGGACGTCGATCTGGATGCCTGGTGGGCGGATTGCCTTTCGGCAAGGGCAATCCGAGCGACATTTCGACCTCGCCGGAATGGGAGGACGGCCGAGGTGCCCCCTTTCGGCTCCAAGGCAACGGAGGACATGGCCGAGATTGTCTCGATTCAAACCGCTGAGGACCGGCGGGACGTGATCCATCGGGTCGTCCAATCGCTGGCTGACGGCGGGCTGGTGGCATTGCCGACGGAAACCGCCTATCTGCTGACGGCCCATGGCTTGCAAGCGGA
>JAADHY010000254.1 GCA_013151585.1 Planctomycetota bacterium | reverse complement strand
TGCGAGTAGTAGTCCATGGGAACGCTGAAAGGCGTCTCGCGGTTGCGCAAAGCCATTGCGACCAGCCCGGGGCGACCGGTCAGCGACAGATAGGCCCGGCTGGCGTGGACGTGTCCCAATTGGATGGGGCCGGACTTCATCGTGCCTAGCAGGTCCAGATCGGCCTCTTTGCGGTCCAGGCCATGGCAGCGAATGCAGTATCGGTCCAAGACCGGCTGCACCGTCTTGGCAAAACTGAGGCCGCCGTCGTAGCGAGGCCCCACCGGCGGTTGCAGTTTTTGAAAGACCCATGTGTCGCGCGGCTGCGGTCGTCGCGGCGCCCCGTGTCGCGGTTCATGACAACCGGCGCAGCCGACCGTCTCGCCGGGATGACCGAACACAAACGTCCGCATGCCCATCACGGCCATGCCATTCTCGTCGACCAACTGGAAGGCCAAAGGTTGACCGGCCGGCGCCTCGAACGCAACCGACCCGTCCGGCTCGACAGGCACTTCGCCCAGAATCCGTTTCGGCAATTCGAACAGCACGCGGCTGCGGTCGGGAACGCGAATGGTCGGCTGCGGATAAATGCGCAACACTCGCAGTCGCTTGACGCTCCCCGCCGGTAGGGGATGGAGGCTGTCATAGACGTTCTCAACGAAGAACCGCGCGGTGGCCGCCTGGGGATCGCCCGACCAGCGCGGAATCGTCGGCGCCAGCGCCGGAGGCACCGGACGCGGAACCAGCGGGATCGGACTGAAGCAGGAACACTGCTCGTCGCGGTAGATCAGCTCACGGCCCCCCAGCGTATCGATCAAGTAAATCGCGTAGGCGTTGACACTTTGGATTCGTCCCTGATGCGCATGCGGCTCGTCCGAATACGCGACCAGGAAAAGGTCTTCGCTGATGGGCCACGGCGTAGCATAACTGCTGCTGGGCCAGCCTTCTGTTTCCGGGAAAGGCGTTTCCGGAGTGATTCGCGTGAGCGGCTCGTAACCGTCCTGCCCCCGGCTCGGATCAATGACGATAATCGACCCGCTGGTGTAGCTGTGGTGAGCCGTGGCCGTGGCGACGACTTTGCGAGACCCGGGAATCGCTCGAGCTTCCGCGATACTGCACGGGTTGCGCGAGTAGTTGCCGTAAAAGGCGGCCGCGCCGGTGCCGTCCGGGCGGATGGTCCACAAACTCTGGTAGATCGTATCGTGCCGGTTGATGTAGTCCCATCGGGTCCAGATGATGCGGCCGTCGGGCAAGACGCTCGGATCCCACTCGTTCGCCTCGCCGTAGACCAGCGGCCGGATGCCCGATCCGTCGGTCTCGCACCGATACAGCGTGTAAGTGGGACAATAGCGTCCGCCGTGATGGCATCGCACACCGCCTTGGTTCCGCGTGCTGACGAAGGCGATGCCGCCGTCGGGCAGATAGCATGGGTCGAAGTCTTCGATGAGAACAGTCGCCCGTCCTTCATAGCCTTCCAGCGGATCGCGGGCCGTGCCGGTGATTTGACGAAGGCCGCGGCCGTCCACACCGATTTCGTAGATCCAGAACCGTCGGTACTCCGGACGCGGCTCGCTGTGGTCACAGTAGGAAAACAGAATCCGCCGGGCATCAAATGACAGGTCGGGGTGCAGGACCGAACCGACGGGCAGCTTATCACGCAGCAGCACGGTTTCTTTCGGAGCCGTCTTCCAGTTCTCCAAGATGACCAAGCCGGGACCGGGCCGACTGTACCGCCCCAGATACTGATCCGACTGGTGACTGAACGCCGGCGGCGGACGCTTGTTGATCAACAGACGATCAAAGTCGAGCAAAGGGTGTGACAGGATGATGCGGCGCCGGAGCCGACGGATGCGAGCGATCAGCTTTGCCCGCTCCGCCTCGCTCAACCGGTCCGCCCTTTCCGCCTGTCGCGCCAGCTCCGTCAGCTCACCCGCCATTCGCGGTCGCGGCGCCGATTGTTCGACGAAAGCCAGCGTACGCTCGGCCAAGTCCAAGACCGCTTCCAAATCGTCGGGGTCTGGCGGCCAGTGAGCAGCCCGGCCGGCACGCAGCGTCGGCCTCGCAATGAACCGGTAGCCGTCGGCGACGATCCGTAGTTCAGCCGCCGAGGTCCATGGTTTGCCGCGGACTTCGCTCAAAGCCCGCAGCCGAACGTATCGAATCGATCGGGCACGGGGCAGCTCGATCCGTTTCCACCCGTCGCTGCCGACGAAGCGTCCGGCGGTCGCGGGACGGCCGAGATTCTTCAGATCATTGCCGAGGTAAAGCTCATACCGTTTGATCATGCCATTGCCGGCACCGGTTCGCGGCAGGTATTCGACAGCCGTCACCGGCACCGCCCGCCCCAGATCGACCGTCAGCCAGTGCGGCGGCGGAATTCCGTGTGCCAGATCGTAGCCGGATCGCCGTCCATGGCGCGACTGGCTTCGTACCCCTCTTCTTGACTGTCTGCAGTGACGGTCACGGTGACCGTGCGAATCCGTTCGGTGTGCGCTGGCCTCATCGTCCCCAGCAAGGCCGCGGCAGCGACGCAAGGCAGAACAACTCGTCGCATCATGCATCTCCTCGATCGACTGGCTCGCCGACACGTCCCGCATGTTTCATGTTGCGTCGCATGCCGCTCGCGGCCACGCCGGTCGCTCCGGCGGACAACGTCCCGCTCATCGCGGACCGCCCGCGCTACTGGCTCGGCAGCTCGCGAATGAAAATGTTGCGGAAGTACAGCGGCGTGTTGTGCGACTGAAGCTCGATCTGTCCGGTCCGGTAAATCGGCTTATCCCGCTCCCAATAGTTTTCCAGCGTCACGTTGTCGACGACCAACTTGCCGTTCAGATACACGGTCACTTTCTCGCCAACCATCCGGATGAAGAACCGGTTCCACTCGCCCGGCGGGTTGTCGGCCATCACGAGCGGCTTCGAAGGGTTCTTCTTGTTGTTGAACAGGCCACCGGACCCGATGCCGCGGGCTTGGGCGTCCCAAATTTGCACCTGCGGCGAGCCTCGCAGATAGATGCCGCTGTCACCTTTCGGCTCGATCTTCCAATCGACGTAGAGTTCAAAGTCTTTGTAGTCTTTGACGGTGCAGAGCGAGTGTCCTTTGCCGTCGAAGATCAAAACGCCGTTCTCGACGCGCCAGTGTTTCCGCATGTCTTCGTCGGCTTTCTTTTGGGCCTTGGCTAGTTCTTCCTCGCTCATTTTTGCTCGCGTTTTCGGGTTGCCCACAAGACCCTTCCAGCCGGTCAAGTCACGGCCGTTAAAGAGCGCGACGAAACCTTCCGGCGGGATGTTGTTTTCGCCTCGCTTCAGTTTCTCGCCGTACAGATGGATTTCGTCGAAGTTGCCTGTGTCGTCGAACGAGCCCACTCCGACTTGCCCCCAAGTGAAGGTCGTGTCTTTGGCTGTCATGGCTGGCTCGTCCATCTCGTCAAAGAAGACCTGGATCGTCCCGGTCTTGACGTCGCGGACGATGCGAGCGTAGTGCCATCCTTTGCCCCAGGGCGTGCCTTCGGTCGTGGTGAGGGAGATTTTTTTCCGCGGGGCACCATCGACGATGAAAACCTGATTGCAATGGTCGTCGGTCTTCTTTCCCAGGTGGACGTAGTAGAAATGCGTGGGGTCTTGGTATCCGAAAAAGAGGCATAGATCCCGATGAGGATAATCGCGTCCGGTCGACTGCAGCCGTACGTCCATCCGGAAGCTGCCGACAACGACCGATTTCAACAGCGACCGATTCTGCGGCGACCGAACCGGCGGCTTGTACTGACTGGCCTGAAACAAGCTATAGAAATGATTGCCGATGTCGTTGCCGATGCGCCACGCTTTCGGGTCGGTCGGTTCCCAATCTTCTATCGAGCCGCTTTCAAAGTCATCGGCATAAACCAGAGGCCAACGGGCACCGCCCTCCGACTTTTCCCCGGCCCGGGCGCTGGTCAGCACCGCCAATAGCGCGGCCGCACACCAAGCGGAACAAAAGATACGGGTCGCCAGAAGATGCCATCGCTTCATTGCAAGTCTCCTCAGATGAGTGGTTCCGGTCGGCAGGGTGGTCGGTTGCTTCACCGATGTGCAATACCGCCTTCCGTCGGCGCGTCTTTCTACAAGGAAGGAGCGTCCTTCCCGCAACTGCCGAGTTCATCATAATCCATCGTGGTGCTCAAGCAAGCGCCGGATAACGGGGAGCGGGTGGAAGCTGCCCTCGCGGTCTCGTACAATGCCCGCGACGACAAGAATCGTCAAAGCAGACAGGGGGCCGCTGAAAGCTCGGGCAAGCATTTCTTGAAGGAGAGAACCACCGCCCATGCCCAAGTATTACAAGTACAAAACGCCGGATGACCTGGTGGCTGACGCCGAACGGCTCGGTCTACAAGTTTTTGTCACCGACGACTTTTCGTCTCTTTTTACGCCTATATCGATCGGTCCGCACCGAGCGGGCAATCGGCTGGCCATTCAGCCGATGGAAGGCTGTGACGGCACGCTCGATGGCCACCCCGACGAACTCACGTACCGCCGCTACCGCCGGTTCGGAGCCGGCGGCGCCAAGCTGATCTGGGGGGAAGCCACGGCCGTCGCAGACGAAGGTCGCATGAATCCGCGTCAGTTGTGGATCAACGAAAAGACGGCCGGCTCGCTGGAGCGGATGCTCGCGCAATGCCGCCAAGCTCACCGCGAGACATTCGGCCATGACGACGACCTGGTCGTGGGGCTGCAACTGACTCATTCCGGACGATTCAGCTACCGGAAGCCTATGTTGGCCATGCACGACCCGCTGCTTGATCCGCTGACACGCGACAAGTCAACCGGGCGGCCCATCGATCCGTCCTTTCCGCTCGTAACCGACGACGAACTGAAGCAGATCGCCGACCAGTTCCTCGCCGCAGCCAAACTGGCTTGGAAGATCGGCTGCGACTTTGTCGACATCAAGCAATGTCATCGTTATCTGCTGTCCGAATTGCTGGCTGCAAAGAATCGCCCGGGACCGTACGGGGGCAGTCTGGAGAATCGAACGCGGTTGGTACGAGACATCATCGAGCGAATCCGAGACGAGGTTCCCGAGCTCACGATCGCCACGCGCATCAACGCCTACGACGGTATCCCGTATCGAGGGGAAGGCGAAGAGTTTGTCGGGCGGCCGGTGCCTCACGAACGACCGCTGGTCACCGCCTTTGGCACGAACCCAGAGAATCACCTGGAAGAAGACCTGACCGAGCCGCTGCAATTGGTTCGCTGGCTGAAGGACTGGGGCGTGCAGTTGATCAATGTGTCCATGGGCAATCCTTACGCGAACCCGCATGTGGTGCGTCCGGCCGAGTACGCTCCGGTCGACGGCTACAACGCGCCCGAGCACCCGTTGATCGGCGTGGCGCGGCATTTTCGAATCGCCAGACAGATTCAACGGGCCGTCCCGGAGATACCAGTGGTGGGGAGTGGCTACAGTTGGCTCCAAGATTTCGCTATGCACGCCGCGGCGGCGAACGTGGCTCGCGGAGACGTGGCGATCGTGGGGATCGGCCGCGGAGCATTGGCTCATCCGGACTTCGCCAAAACGCTGCAAGAAACCGGCCGTCTCCGGCGCACCTCCGTTTGCCGCACCTTCTCCTATTGCACCAACTTGATGCGCTCGAAAGACCATCCGCTGGGCCAGTACCCTACGGGATGTCCTCCCTTCGACAAAGAAGTCTACGGTCCCATTTGGAAAGAAGTCCTCGAGAAACGCAAGCAAGCCGAAAACGCAACACGCTAGCCTGCTGTGGTTGGCGGAATGAGCGCGTTCGCGAACGCAACTTGAGATGTCGAACGCTTGGGAGGACAGACGATCGTTGGAATGAAAAGTTCGTCTCGGTGTTCTTGACAAGCCGGGCGTAAGATAACTTTTCTGCTCCGAAGTTCGGCGGAATCGGAGTCAAAACCGAGTTTTCAAAACCTCGGCCGACCGGCACCACCGACCCCAAACTATGT
>JAADHY010000532.1 GCA_013151585.1 Planctomycetota bacterium | reverse complement strand
GGTCGTCCGGGCGCCGCAAAGGCGCTGATCCAGCTCACGACATTTCGGGCACTGACACCACCCGTATCCGTCGTTGGGGCTGATTGAGATCAGTCGGCAGCGCTGATCTTTGTCAAAAATCCGGCAGACGTTTTTCGCGAACTCATCGGCCAAGCCAGGAGCGGTAACGCAAAGTTGATTGGTGAGCAAGCTTGACGGCACGCGACGGCCGTTGATCAACGGGAACCATTCCGGATGAGTCTTGAAATACCGGTCGGGCGGAATGATTCGGCAATAGGCGTGGACGCCGGGCACGGCCGACGGCCAATAGAGGCAGTCTCCGTTCTGTTCAGCCGTCTCCGGACGGTACAGGCCGTTGAAGCCCATCTTCAGTCCCCAGGCTTCTCGCTGCCCGGTTCCACCGATAAACAATCGCCATCGGAAAGCTGGCTGCGTGTCGATCGCAAGCCGGCCGACAGCCAACGTTTTTCGCTCGGGGACAAATTCGTTTTGCGGCTCCGGAGTCAACCAGCGGCATCCCAGGGTCTCCAGAAATCGATACACCGCGAACAAAGTCCCTCGATCGCCGCCGCCGCAAACGAAAATGCCCCCCGGGCCAGACCGGACCACCACGCGTTCTTCGTTCGACGTCAGATCCGTCGGCAACCATTGCTTCGCGCGTCCCGTTAAGCCGACGTCGATACGGACAGGAGCACTGCCGCGCTGAAGTGGAGATATCTTCGACTCGGTCACAACGGGCACTTCGACGCTCGTCATCCGCTTGAAGTACCGTTGCAGCTCTTCGGCGGCATGCCGGACGGTCGGCGTCGCTTGGTCGGGAACGACAATCACACTCCGCGCCCGGCCGTTTTCCACCAAAACCGCGTTGTCAGTACCAGCCGCTGTGCAGGCTGCCAAAAGAATCATCAGCATGTGGGGCATCGCCAATTTCCGTCGTCGACTGTGCCTACCGTCTTGATTTCAGCGGATATCGTTCAGAATGCTCGATCATGTCGACCGTCAAGTCGACGCCCAGGTCTGGTTAATGAAAGTGTCCAGGCCTCGGCTGTTCCCCGTTCAGGATTTCCCGACGCGTACGACGGGGGCTCTATACCGTTACCGATTCTCGCTCGGCCCGGCGTCCGCAAACCCTGCTCGCCGTAGATCGGCATACCCGGCTGATAAAGGACGAATGTCGTAGCCGAAGCCTCGCAAAATCTCGGCCGCCACCAGCACCCGTCGTCCGGAACGGCAGTGACAATAGATGATCTTGTCTTTCGGCAACTGTTTTGCCAGACGATCCGCTGCCTCAGGACGGCCTGCCAGGTCACGCAGTCGGCTTAAAGGGAACAGCTTCGCGTCGGCCAGATGGCCGGCGCTCCATTCGTTCTGTTCGCGCACGTCAATCAAAATCGCCGTGCCGTCTGCCAGCAACCGTTTGACCGTGTCCAAGGAATCCTGAGTGTGTCCGGCCGCCGTCAGTCGGTCAGACTTTCGAAATCGCAAGAAGTACGACTTTTTCATAGCCGGGAACGTTTTCTCATCGATGAATTCAAAGCCCCACAGCTCAATTTCCTTGCGAAAAGTTTCCTTGCCCGCGCGCACGTGTTTCAGAATCCAGTCCGAGCTTTTCCCCTTTTCCCGCTTGAACTCCACCAACACCAGTTGGCCATCGGGCTTCAATGCCCGATAGACCGATCGCATCGTCTTGTAGGGATACTCGAAGTGATGATACGTATCGCAGATAAAGGCCAGATCGATGGAATTCTCGGGCAGTTGGCACGATGTGGCCGTGCAAAGCACGGCTTGCACATTCGACATCCCGGACTCTCGGCACGTCTCGCGGATATGGTCGATAAACTGCTGCGAAATGTCCACCGCGTAAACGCGGCCGGTCGGGCCGACCTTTTTGGCGAATAAGCGGGTGAACAGGCCGGTGCCTGCGCCGATATCTGCCACCGCCATGCCTGCCCGAACTCCGCACGCCTCGACGATCTTGTGTCGCAAGTCATAGACTTCGCGGCCTTCCCGTTCAAACCGTTCGACGAATTTCTTTACGTCCGGTTTTCGGAAGGGTTTGTTGATTCCGGGACGGACGCTTTTTTCCTGCGAGCTCGCAGGCCGAATCCCGAGCCCACTTGTCATGGCCACCACGAAAACAATCAAAGCACGACGTATCAACGAACGTTTCATCGAACTTCTCCAACTTCGAAAGGTTTACAACAAATCAGGCCGCACCAGTCGCCTCAATTTGCAGCTCAGCGACACGCGGCGTTCGATATCATGGGACCCGCGAATACCGCCTCGCGGGTTAACAAGGCTTACCATTCCCCAGGCGATTCATCGCGCGTCCGTCGGGCCGCGCGCCCTCAAACGCACTCTCCGCTGCGTTGCAGCTAAACGCTCTCGATCGCCCGCGGGGAAGCAGCGATGAAGAAACCCCCATCGAGCCCCATCCCGTCACCACGGCAACAAGTTTGAGTTGCGTCTCGTCGTAGTGCGTCTTCTCGCTGGGTGACACAGGCAGGTCCCCTGCCCTGCAATCAACGAGAACGGTTCTCCTTCGATCGCACGTCGAAACACCAAAGGGTTTCGTGATACCGCAAGTACAACCGCCCGTTCGCCAACACGGGATGAGTCCAGGCATCGTGTACGCGGCGAGAAACCAGCCGGAACGAGCTGACAAGTCTCATCCCGTCGCCGTCCAATTGAAGCAGGCCGACCTTGCCGCGTTCATCGAGGCAATAAAGCCGGCCGTCAGCGTAGATGGCCGCGCCGGTCGTTAATTCTTTCAGCTCGCTTTTGGTTTGCCCGGTCTGCCAATCCACGGCGAACCACCATTTGGGACGGCGGTAGCCGGCGGCGAAAAGGGTGCCATCCACCAACACACCACAGCCCGTGACCGTGTCAAGCGTAGAGGTCCAAACGTGCTCAGCCGCGATCTCGCGTCCTCGACGCCGCAGCCGGTACAGTCGGCCCAGTTCCGCGTACGGAGTGACATAGTACACGCAGCCGTCGCCATAAATGGGCGTGGAGACATTCGTCCCGAATCGGTTCTTCAAGGGGACCGCCCACAGGAGCTGTCCGGTGTCGGCATCGACGCCGAAACCATGAGCGGAAGAGCACTGAGCGAGAATCCGTCGTCCCGACCAGCGGAATAGAATCGGCGAGGAATGCGTCACGAAATCGCTGCCCAAAGGCGGTGTCGTCCAGACCGTGCGCCCGGTTTGTTTATCCAACGCTGCCATCAGCGCTCGGCGGCCGCCAGGCGTCACGATCAGCCGCGTCCCATCGACCAGCAGGCACTCGCTCAGCCCCCATCGGATCTCCCGGCCGGAAAAACGGTCCAAAATATTCGTCGACCAGAGCTCTCGGCCCGTTGCCGCTTCCAGACAAATGACGCGGCCGTGCGCGTTCATGTGATAGATTCGGCCGTCCGAGTAAGCGCAGCAGGCCCGCGCTCCCGGAAAAGACCCTTTCCACGCCCGTCCGTTGGTCGTACGCCAAACCAGCTTACCTTGCCTGTCGTACGCGAAAAGGACCAACTCGTCCTCCACGTCGCCTGTAACAAATACGCGGTCGCCCACCACAATCGGCGAAGACCAACCGCGACCGATTCCGGCAACTTTCCAGGCCAAAGGCGGACCGTCAGACGGCCATTGTCGCAGAAGGCCGATTTCATCGGAGATTCCGTCGCGACGAGGCCCGCGCCATTGAGGCCAATCCGGCTCCGAAGACGCGATCAGCCCCTCCATAGCCGCCTCGGCCGACGCGGGCGTCCCTGTCCCGACGACGCGGGCAGACAATGCCCGTTCGCTTTTCGGACGATCAGCCGCGCCGCTGATTGTCGCCCACAAGAGCGCAGTCAGCGCCACGAAGACAAGAAGCGCATCGGCAGACGCTCGTCGAAGGCTTCTCATTCGCGTCTCCTTCTTCTCCAGCTTTCTTGGCGTTTTGGATGGACGTCACGGCAGCAAGAGCGAGGGCGGATGGCCAATCCGATCGCGACGAAACGCGGTTCGGTCACAGAACGCGGATGCGGCCAGCGGCCCTGGAGGCCCGGCGCCTTGTCGCAGCGAAAACCGAGACCGGACGTGTCAGCCGACGGCGCGAGCCGCAACTGAGCCTGCCAAACCCGACGCGAGCGCGTACGGCTCATCCCACAAATGCGCTGTCACAAAGCACCAGTCAGAATGTCCTTGTTGGGGGTGGGTGTCAACAGTGGGCCACGCCGATCAGTCCAGCGTGGGCAAGACGACCTCGCCGCGAGCCTGCGCGGCCGTGTTTTCGTAGGAACCGTAGAACTCAGAATTGCAATCCAGCCACAACGTAATGCGGCGCAAGTCCTCCGGCGGCAAGCGCACGCCGTAATGTCGTTCGTCCAAGTACTCGAGCAGTTTAGACGCTCGCGCACCGAACTGGCCGGGGATCGTTCGCACGCCACCGTGAACCCCGTCGTTGATCGATCCGTTCCGCACGTTGAAATAGAAACCATATTTGCCGGCCAGGCTGCGATAGGAGCGGGTCCATCCGTGGGGCCCGTCGATTGTCGCCGTCAGATCAACGGCTTTGCGCTGCTCGTGACACGCGACGCAATGGCGGTCCAACACCGGCTGAACCAATCGCACGAAGTTAAACGGGTTCGAACCTTCCACCTCCGGTCGGATGCGGGACGGCGGTCGCCGTAAAGCCAGCGGCAGACGGTCCGGGGTCAAAGTCGGGGTCCGTTTTGGCGCGTGACAGCCGGCGCAGGTGAGTTGTTCACCCGGATGGACGTAAGTTCCGCTGCGCATCGACTGCACGGCCATTCCGCGCTCATCCAGTGCCTGAAAGTAGATTTCCTTTCCGACCGGCGCCTCAAAGTACACACTGCCGTCCGGCTCTACCGGCACCGTGCCCAGCACGGCTCGGGCGTTGGTCTGAGCGGCCACGCCGATTCGCGGCTGGTTCGGAGGCGGCGTGGTCTTCGGCAACACCTGAATGATTCGCAACTCCGTGACGCGCGTCCCCTCCGGCCACTCAAAATCGCTGTCGTAAACGTTCAAGACAGCGATAGTCGCCAGCCGATCACCTCCTGCGGCCTTGCGTGCCCGAGCGGTCTGCGTCGTCTGGTCCGGGATCACCGGCGGCCGAGGCCGAGGCCGGAGCGGGATCGGATCCAAGCAGGCAATCACCGGGTCCCGGTAAATCAGCTCCTTGTTCCCGAAGCGATCGATCCAGTAGAGGCCGTGGTTGCGTGCTTCCGGATCGTAAGCGCAGAGGTAGTCGTCCTCGCTGAGCGGCCACGGCGTCGCATAGACCATG
This sequence comes from Planctomycetota bacterium, assembly GCA_013151585.1. GTDB lineage: Bacteria > Planctomycetota > Planctomycetia > Planctomycetales > Planctomycetaceae > JAADHY01. Next base: position 652 of record JAADHY010000532.1, on the reverse strand, counting down.
AAGCGGCGGATGTTCCCGCGCCCGCCCTCCGCCTCCGGGAACGGGATTTCCGGCGTTAGCCGGGTCAACTGTGCCATCGCGCCGTCGTCGACCGAGTGAGGATCAATCAAGACCAGCGATCCGAATGCGTGCCCGTGGTGGGCGGCGGCAACGGCCACGAACTTGTGCGAGTTGGGAACCGCCCGGATGCTCATCTCCATCCACGGCCGGTCTTCGCGGCGAGTCGGATAGTTTCCGTGAAACGTCTGCGGATCGCGGCCATCGGGGTAGCACAGCCAGATGTGATGGGCCACGTTTGTGTCGCGATCCACGTAGTCCCAGCGCGTGTAGACGATCATTCCGTCGTTCGTCACGCTGGGATGCCATTCGTGCGTTTCGTGAAAGCTGAGACATACGATGTCGCTGCCGTCCGGTTCCATCGAGAACATCGTGTAGGTCGGACAATGCCGCCCGCAACGCAGGTAGCCGCCGCGCCGCATCGAAATGAAAACAATCCGTCCGTTAGGCAGCTCGCACGGGTCGAATTCGTCCCATGGCCCATCGGTCAGTTGCACCAGCCCGTCGCCATTCACGTTGCATTTGAAGATGTGGTAACAACATTCCGGGTTCCACTCGTACGCCGTCTTGCCGCGGTATTTCGGCCACGCCTTCG
>JAADHY010000121.1 GCA_013151585.1 Planctomycetota bacterium | reverse complement strand
CCTAGCTCAAGACGTTAAGGAGTCGTGCGGACCAACTTCGTTATCCTGCGTTAAACCCACGATAACCCTCAACCCGGCTACGCTCCCGAGGGCGCGCGAGCCGATCTGAGAAGAAGGGCCCTGTACCCCGCACCGAAAAGGATGACGACCCCATGAACCGACCGAACCGTGTTTGGATCGGACTGTTACTGAGCGGCGCCGTGGCCGTCACGCTGGTGGGCTGCCTGAAACCGACTATCACGTTCGTTCCCACCAGCTTTGCGTGTCGGCGTTCGTACGCCATCCCGGATACCTATCCACTGGGCAGCATTGTGCGCGCCCATTACGAAGCGATGGAAACGAATGGGGAGGCGTCGGACTTCATCATCTATCGCCGCGAGTTCGTCGACAACACGGCGGAATTGACGCCCGATGGAAAAGACCACATCTTGGAGATCGCCGCCCGAATGCGCAGCGCTCCGTTTCCCGTCATTGTGGAACGCAGCGAGAACAATTCCGATCCCGAGCTGGATCAACTGCGCCGCAACCTGATTGCACAAATCCTGAGCGACCTGGGGAACCCCGACGCCGCTCAAAGGACACTCGTCGGGACGCCCTACGGACGCGGACTGGTGTCGCGAGAAGCCGAGGCGGACTACTACCGCTTCATCGGCTCGCGAGGCTTCGGCCTCGGCAACCAGGGCTTCGGCTATGGCGGTTTCGGAGGCGGTGGTTTCGGGTTTGGCTTCGGCGCCGGTTCGGTCGGTGGCTTCGGCTTCTGATCGCGGCCCGCTGGGAATGGGCCGCCCGAAATCCAAGGGAAACCAGCCCCGCGCCGAGCAGACGGCCTCAACCGCTCTTTTCCCACGGTCCCGTTTCAACAGCACCACTGGCGGATGAACCGTGCGTAGGTCTCTGTCCCCCGCTCCAGTTGTTCCAGGGAAATCCATTCGTCGATTGTATGAGCCTGCGCGACGTTGCCCGGGCCGATAACGACAAGCCGCTTCAATTCGGTGAACTGGGTTCCGTCGGTTCCGTACGACACGGTTTTGGGCCGTTCCTGGCCCGACAATCGGACCATCTCGCGCACATACTCCGACTCTGGGTCAACATATAACGGCGGGGCCGCCAGAGGCACCTCGAACTTGAGCCCTTGGACCTCGGCCGCACGGCGGGCCCGCTCAATCAGCTCCTCGACGTTTTGCCCGGGCATCGGGCGAAAACAGACCGTGCAGACGCTCTGAGCGGGCGTGATGTTCAACGCACGCGTGAAATCGTTGATGCCGATGTTCCAGCAGATCGTGGGCGGATCAAACTCGTCGTTTTGCCAGGCGGGATTCGTTTCCGTCTCGTCGTAGATCCGCTTCATCTCGACCAGGTAAGGGATCATGGCCAAATTGGCGTTGATTCCTTCGCGGGTACTCGAATGAGCTGCTCGTCCGCGCGCGGTGGCCACTATCCAGTAAGCCCCTTTGTGCGCATACACGACGGCCATCTCCGTTGGTTCGCCGATGATCCCGCGGCTCTGCCCTTCGACCATCTCGCGGAACAGACGCGATCTCCGAGCGACCTTGGCGGCACCGAAATAGCCGACCTCCTCGTCCGCCGTGAATCCGACATAAATCGGTTCCTTCAGCTCCTCAGGACGAAACTGTTCAGCAGCCGCCAAGATGCAGGCCAGCGAGCCCTTCATGTCGCAACTGCCACGACCATAGAGGCGCCCGTCCCGGACCATCGGTTCAAACGGCCCGGACTCTTCACAGAACCACGTATCGGCTGGCACGACGTCCGTGTGGCCGAAATAAGCTAAGCCCCCGCGACCGCCTCCTTTCTTCCCGACCACGTTCGCCTTCCGGACCCCTTCCGGCCTCTCGTATTCGATCCACTCCGTTTCGAAGCCGATCCTCCGGAGCACTTCTTGCAGGTACTCACTGATCGCCACGTTCGAATCCGTGCTGACCGTCTTGAATCGGATCAACTCTTTCGCATACTCCAATGCCGTCATGCGCTCGTCCTTTTTTGTCACATCGAACCCCGCACCGGCTGTCAAACGCCGCAGCGTCTGTCGGAGCCTTCTCATCACGGCCCCTTTGTCAAGCCCTTGCCGCCAATCCGCCGTGGGGATTCTCAGCGGGGCTTCCCGGGATGTCAAGCGCGTTCCGGAATCAGCCACCGAATCTCTTCGGCCGTTGCGACGCGAGCTTCCTCCAGCGACCTTCGGAAGCGAACGCCCTGGCGTGCGACGGCGGACGCACAAACGCGAAATGGACCGCGGGCCGGCAACTTGGCTTTGCTCTTGGCTGCGGATGGTGGCTGTGCCGGAACGACTGGACCAGCGGAGTCGGCTCCTTCAACGTCGGAGCGAGCGGCATCCGGCCAGAACAAGCCGACCCGAACGATGTGACTCTCAGCGGGCTTGCAACCGAATGGGAAAAGGGGACAATTCGTAGCGAGTCGGAGGGCGACGGAAGAAGGACGCACTGGTTAGGGCCGAAAGGAGCGACCAATGGACACGGCTGTTGTCTACATGACCGCGCGCGATCGGGAAGAAGCTCTGCGGATCGGCCGAACACTGGTCGAAGAACGATTGGTCGCGTGCGTGAACGTCTTGGCCGGAGTAACCTCGGTGTATTGGTGGGAGGACGCAGTTCAGGAGGACCGGGAGCTGGTTCTCATCGCCAAAACGAAGGAATCGCTCGTGGGAGCCGTCGCTCGACGGGTGAAAGAGTTGCACAGCTACGAATGCCCCTGCGTGGTGAGCTGGTCCATTGACGCCGGCAGCGACGCCTACTTGGATTGGATCGTGCGTGAGACGCGGTGACCGACGATCGGCCGGACGCCGCCTATCGGAAAAGCCTGAAAGAGGAGCCGATGCCTGCCATCTTCCTGTATCCGCACACGGTGAGTGAAGCCGAAATCGACGAGCAAGGCCATGTCAATAATCTGGCCTATTTGAAATGGATGCAAGATGCGGCCGTTGCTCATTCGACGGTCCAGGGATGGCCACCCGAACGGTATCGGGAGACCGGAGCCGGCTGGGTCGCTCGAAGTCACTGGATCGAGTATTTGCGGCCAGCGTTTTTCGAAGAACAAGTCGTCGTTCAAACTTGGGTGGCCAATTTCAAAAAGATTACCTCGTTGCGCAAGTACCGCATCCTTCGGCCGGCGGACCGGACCGTCTTGGCGGTCGCCCAGACCGATTGGGCTTACATCGGTCTGAAAACCCGCATGCCTCGCCGGATTCCGCCGGAACTGTCCGGCTCGTTCGACGTGGTGTCCGAGGACCAAGAGCCGCGTGACGACGAGTTCACGGAGGGCCTCCCTTGAACGCGCTCCAAGGACGACAACGCCCATGTGTGGACGTTTTACGCTACGAACGACGCCGTCCGAACTGGTCCGGTTCTTTCAACTGGTGCGTGAACCGGACTGGACGCCTCGGTACAACATTGCTCCAACGCAGCCGGTACTGGGCATTCGGCATTCGGCGGCTGGCCGAGAGCCCGTCCTCTTCCATTGGGGACTAATTCCGTCCTGGGCAGAGGACCCATCGGTGGGCGCCCGGATGATTAACGCACGGGCGGAAACGCTCACTGCTCGGCCCGCTTTCCGCAACGCCTTTCGTCATCGGCGCTGCCTGGTCTTAGCCGACGGCTTCTACGAATGGAAAAAACGAAACGGCAAAGACAAACAACCGATGTTCGTCCAGCGGAAGGACGAGCGCCCTTTCGCCTTCGCCGGGCTGTGGGAGCGTTGGACGGGCGGACCGGCTGGCAGAGACGACACTCCCGTCGACCACCGAAACCCGCTCGAGTCTTGTACGATCATCACGACGGAGCCGAACAAGCTGCTGGCGCCGATCCACAATCGCATGCCCGCCATCTTGATTCCGGACACTTACGACATGTGGCTCGATCCCGACAACGACGACCTCCCATCACTCCAGGCGCTGCTCAGGCCATATCCGTCTGAAGAATTGATGGCGCATGCGGTTTCCAAGTTCGTCAACAATCCGCGGAACGAAGGCGAACGGTGCGTTCAGCCGATTTCGACAACTGGTCCCGAAAAAACATTCGATTTCGGCTGACGCAGAGACGGCTTCTTCGTGGCTCCGTCGAGACAGGCGATTGCTTGGGCGCTCGCGCTTGCCGGACGCCAGCGTCCTTAACGGTCAGCCCGCCGCAAAGAGAGAGTATCTCGAAACGCGCCGATGCAATCGTTCCGCGAGGGGGAAACACCCGCCTGAGCCGATGTGCCGATTCCCTCACTCCATTCAGGGGTGTGCCTCCCATTGCGCGTCAACGTTCAGGGATGCAGGCCGCACGGCATTCTAGACGCGAGGTTCCCAGCCCGGCTCGTACTGACGGCTCCAGTATTTGCTCATAGCTTCCTCGTCGTGCAAGATTCGCCCGGTGCGCGGGTTACAGTTGAGTGTCCGGCCGGTCCGATGGGCAATGTTGCCCAAGTGACACAGCAGCGTACTCTTGTGGCCTTCCTCAATTTCCTGGTTCAGTTCCTGCGGTCGCCCGGTGCGAATGGCGGTCAGCAAGTTCTGAATGTGGGCGATCTCACCCGTATCGCGCGACTTCTTCTCTTCGACCAGCTTGTCCCGTGCGTCATAGATTCGGTACGTGCCGCCGCCGTCCACTTCCATGGCTCCGTCTTCGCCGTGAAACATGACGAACTTGCCGCCGCCCGAATGCCGGTTGCAGCTCAAGCCTTGCCACGTAATGGCACACTCATTCGGAAACTCGAAAGCCACCGTGTGCGTGTCGGGCGTTTCCTGATCGTCGTCGTAGCGGTAGCGCCCCCCGCTGGAAGTGACGCGGGTCGGATAGTCCACACCGAGCCCCCAGCGGCAGACATCGATTGAATGGACGCCGTTGTTCCCCAATTCTCCGGTGCCCCAATGCCAAAACCAATGCCAGTTGTAGTGGATTCGGTTGTCGTAGTACGGAACACGAGGAGCCGGTCCCTGCCAAAGGTCATAGTTCAGGTGCGGCGGTACCGGAGCGGGCTGGCCCTGGCCAATGGATCCTCGAGCACTGTGGTACCAACAACGGGCCAGGTAGACTCGCCCGATCACCCCCTCCCGAAGCCGCTTCATCGCCTCCATTGTGCCAGGACTGCTGCGTCGCTGCGTTCCCATCTGGACACACCGCTTGTACTTGCGAGCGGCTTGGATCATCAACTCGCCCTCACGAGCGTTATGGCAGCAAGGCTTCTCGACGTAGACGTGTTTGCCTGCTGCGCACGCCAGGATGGTTGCCGGTCCGTGCCAGTGATCGGGAGCGGCACAGACAAGCAAGTCAACGTCAGGATCATCCAGGATGCGCCGAAAATCCTGGATCGGTTTCGGATTTTGCCCGGCTACGACTTTGCTGACCACCGAAGCCGCATTGCTCGCCCGATTCTGATCGGCGTCGCAGACGTAACGAACTTCGACTCCCGGCTGTCGTCCGAAACTCCTCGCTAAGGTCAGGCCGCGGCCGAGCCCCATCACGCCGATCACAATCGTGGGCTCGACCGAGCGGTCCTTGGCCGTCGCGCTGGAGACGTACAGGCTCGCTCCCGCTGCCGCGCCAAGAAACTCACGTCGAGAAAACCGATCCGCCATGCCTCTTTCTCCTTCTTTTCACACGTGCTCGAATCACTCCCGCCGGAAATTCGCATCCCAAAAACGCCCCGCGCCTTTTGGCCCGATCGATTTGAAAGCCTTGCAACCGCGCGCCACGGGTTTTCGTGACGACGATACCTGCTAGGCCGTCTCTTGTCGACACTGCGCGCCGAAGCCGCGCCCGGTTCCTCGCGGAGCGCAGCGTCGCCAACCGGTCTTGCCTCAAACGGCACAATTTGTCAACATTCGCCGCCCGGTCCGGGCTGGCGGCTCGCCCCCGAGAGGCCTCCGGCGGTCGGAGGCAGTCCGTTGTTTGGAACCCATTTTGACTTTCGAGTGTGCGGTCCGATCCGGCGCACGTCTCGACCGCTCGCCGTTGGCAGAGCTGCGGCGGACGGTGACGCTCTGGGCCGAGGCGGCCGGACTCCTGTTTCCTGCCTGATTCCCTTTCGACCTCTCGCGTCGCGGAGAATCATCCCGCCATGCGCCGGCTGTTTGCCCTTCTTTTCGGAATGCTTTTGGGAGGCGCCTTGGTTTTCATGGCGTTCCGGTACTACCTAGTCCGCGCTGGCGAGAAAGAGTTCTTGCTCGTTCCCAAGCAGCAGGCCGAACTGACCGACGCTTACGTGGATATCCGCAATTGGGACGCCGCCGAATGGCAAAAACACCCCAAGCTGGCCGAAGCGTTGACCCGGTATGGTCGTCCGGATTTGATCAAGCGGCCGGTCGACGGATGGTTTCAGGACCTTTGGCGGTCGCTGGAAGGCAAAGTCCTGTCGCCGCCGGACGGTCAAGAACGGTAAGACCGGCCGGCATACTCCTGTTTTCTGCCAAGGGCTTCCGCCGACAGCGAAACGCTGCGGCCACGCGCCCGGCGCGGCTGTCCGGAGACCGATCAACGAGTTTGTCCCCCTTTGAGAGCATCCCCGAACGCCGATGACTTCGATTTCTCGCGTTTGGACGCCTTGCCGGTGCGGAGCCCCCGCTGTCGGCCTCAGCCCTGGAGCGGCTTGGAGACCGTTCTTGGCAGCCCTCTTGATGATGGCGTTCCTCTCCGGTTGCCTGGCGACAAGAACGCCCAGTGCGTCGCTTCCGGCTCGGCATTCCGTTCGGCTCGACAATCTACTGGTTCTGAGCGATTTCCGTCTTGGCCAGAATCACCCCCTTATTCAGGACCTGCTGCAACTGCGACGGCGCATAGCCACGACGCTGAACCTGCCGGTTCAGTCGCGTGAAGTGGTGGTCTATCTGTTCGCCAACGAGCGGCAGTACCGGAAGTTCCTCGACACAAACTTTCCCGATTTGCCGCCGCGACGTGCCTATTTTGTCGGCACTCCGGATGAGCTTTCGATCTACACGTTTTGGGGGGACCGGGTCCAGGAAGACTTACGGCACGAATTCACCCACGGACTGCTCCACGCGTCGCTGGTGGCCGTCCCGCTGTGGCTGGATGAAGGGCTGGCCGAGTACTTCGAGGTGTCCGGAATTCCGCCCGACGGCGTTCACGCCGATTACGCACGCAATTTGCAAGCAGCGATCACCAACGGCTGGCGTCCCAATCTGGAACGGCTGGAACATCTGATGCTCGTCCAAGACATGACCCGTTCCGATTACGAAGAAGCGTGGGCCTGGGTACATGTCATGCTCCATCGACCTGAATGGACGCCCGAGTTGCTGGGCTATCTGAGCGACTTGCGGCAAGAGTCGAACCCAACACCGCTCAGCCAGCGCCTGCGAGGCGTCAGTGGCGACATTCAAGAGGTCTTCGTGGCGTATGTCGCTTCGCTCTCGCCGGTAATCCGGGTCAGTGAGAGGTAGTCAAGGCGGCGATAGTCTTTGGGGACCGGAGCCACATGTTCCGTCGAGGTCGCGCCTTGGGCGCCCATTGACGGCGGACGAAGCTCCACGAACCCGACAGAGCTCGAAGGCCACGACGGAGCGTGGCTCTCCGGCCCGCCGCCGATCGGAGATCTCAAGGGCGGGCTTTCGGATCGGCACCGCCACAGAGCCCGTTGACACAGTCCGATTGCCCGAATAGTCTTATCGGGACGATCGGTCCTTTGATGGTGATGTGTGTCTCCGACCACAGACACCAGCCTCGATGAGAATTCGGACCGAAGCGGTCGCCGTTCCTGCGGACGTGTCCGCGTGAACGGCATCCGCTTCGCGAGTTGGGCGCCGAAATCCAAATCCCCCGTCTCCGCGCAGGACCGGTCGCGGCAAAGCTTCGTCGGTTGGCATTGAGGCTGGGGCATCCCTTTCGGCGCAAGTTCTCAGGGGAACCTGTCGAACGGTTGGGCCGGTCTGGCTACCGTTTCAACCAGGGCACGACTCGCAGCGGAGCCTCTTATCCATGAAAAGACGTCCGTCAGGAAATGAGCGAGACGAACTGAGCGAGTGCGAAGCTGCGCTGCGGTATCGATTCCGCGATCGAGAACTATTGCGTCGCTGTCTGACTCACGCGTCGATCGCCAAGTCGCGGCTGGAATCGAACGAACGGCTCGAGTTCCTGGGAGACGCGATCCTGGGGCTGATTGTATGCGAGTACCTTTTCCATCGCTTCACCGATTGGGCCGAAGGAGAACTG
>JAADHY010000673.1 GCA_013151585.1 Planctomycetota bacterium | reverse complement strand
CTCGCCGATGCGGCCATGACGACCACCAAGGGTACATCGCCAAGATGCCGCCTTTCCCGTACGAGTCGCCCGAGATCGTCGTGCGCAAGGCTCCGTCCTGTCCAGTCTACCTTCTGCTGGACCACCTTCAAGACCCGCACAACTTCGGCACGATTCTGCGATCGGCGGCCGCTTTCGGTGTAGACGCCGTGTTTGTGCCGAACCAAGGTCAAGTCAAAGTGACCAGCGCAGTGGCTCGGAGCTCTGCGGGAGCGGTCAACCAAGTGGCGATAGCCGAGGTGGAGAGCCTGGCGGATTGGGCGGAACAGCTTCGGCGGAAAGGAGTGCGGATCGTTGCCACAGCCCCGGACGCTTCGCGCCCGATTTTTGACTGCACCTGGACGGGGCCGAGCGCCGTCGTGCTCGGAAGCGAAACCCGCGGCGTCAGCCCCGAAGTCCTGTCCGTGTGCAACGAGCAGGTGGTGATCCCGCAGAGCGGCGAGTTGAATTCACTGAATGTGGCCGCGTGCGCGAGCATTTGTCTGTACGAGATCAGCCGTCAGCGATGGTTGAACTCGCCACGGCGACCGGCTTCATCGAGCGCTGCTCCGCGCGGCCCGGGAGGCTGTCCCCCGCCGTAACGCGGCGACACGCGATGACTTTCCATAAGACAGTTTTTCACCCCGAGGTGCTTCCACGGGGACCCGTTTGTTAAGAACCGTCGGAGAATAAGTTGGGCGGTTCGGGATGGAGGATGGGCTTTCTCGCCCGTCAACAAAGCGACGGATCAGGAATGTCCCTCTTACAAGAGGAGCACGTCATTCGGGGACGCTCCATCGAGGTGAGTGAGAACATGAGCTTGACCTTGCGGAATCCACACAGTGTGTTGGCGGCGATCCAGACTCGGCCTCGAGATGTCTTACAAGTGTGTGTGTACGACGACGAGCTGAATCCGATCAGCGCGAACTGGAAAGCCGTCATGCGAGCCGCCATCGAAGCAGGCGCATCGATCCGACGGGTTTCTCGGGTTGGAGCACGCCGTCGCGGAGGCGGCGGCGCAAGCGACGCTGGCGGCCGCGCAGCGCGAACGTTTGCCCGGGTACGAGAGCGCCGGAGCGTCTCGCTGGAAGAGCTGTTTCCGGCAGAGACAGCGTCCGAGCCATCCGCCGGACTTTGGATCGCCCTGGACTGCTTGCAAGACCCGCACAACGTCGGAGCGATTTTTCGTACGGCGGCTTTCTTCGGAGTTCGAGGAATCGTCGTCACGAAAAACCGATCGGCTCCGTTGAACGAGACCGTCTACGACGTGGCCTCGGGAGGGATGGAGTACGTTCCTTTTTCGATACAGACCAACTTGAACCGGGCTCTTCGGATCGCTCGGCAGCGGGGGCTCTGGCTTTTGGGCACCTCGGAGTCGGCGGACTGCGACATCACCGAAATCCAGCCGGACCGACCGTGGCTGTTGGTTTTGGGGAACGAAGAGAAGGGACTGCGCCGTCTGACGCTCGAAGCGTGCGACCTCGTGTGCCGGATTTCGCCACGTGGTCCCGTCTCCTCACTGAACGTCTCCGTGGCGGCCGGCGTTCTTATCGCTGCGCTCAGTCGCTGAGTCGATCCGCCCCACCACGTTCCGCACTTTCCGCGCGCTCCGTCTCCTGCCGCAGCCGCTGCAAAAGCTGTTCGGCCAGGTGGGGCCGCCCCTCTCGCTCCAACTCGCGAACATGATCCACGATGGCTTGCCTCATCGCCGGGTCTCGCTGGATCGCCTCGCGGCAGTCCTGCCATGCAGGCTCGGTTTGTCCCAACTCCATCCACCGGCGAGCTCGATTCGCGTAGGCACGGGCATTCCTGGGAGTTAAGTCACCCGCCGAGCGGTTTCGACGGGACCAGCTCTCGACCCACGTGATGCGTTTTCGTCCGTCGGCCCAGTACGATGGCCCGAGCGATTCGAGGTGAAGGCGATAGGCCGCTTGTCGTTCCGCGTCCGACCACTGCCCGCCGGACATCCACCCGATCCCTCGCAATGTCCTCGCGATCGCTTGAGCAATCCGTTGGTGTCCGCTGACGTTCGGGTGAACGTGATCCACGTACCAGTCGTATCCGGGCAACTCGTCGGCACTGAGCTCTGCCAACAAGCGTCGGGCATCCACGACCGGTGTCCCCGTCTCCGCCGCGACCTCGAACAACGCCTCGTGCATCGGCTCCAACATGCGTAGCGGACAGACGTCTTTTTCTTTGGCCAACACGTAGTAGTCCCGGGCTTCGGCGTACCGACCGAGTCGATCCAGACAGCCGGCGATGCGATACTCGAGCAGCGCAAAATGATCGTCAATCTGCTTGGCCTGTCGGTACAGCTCGATCGCCCGACGCGGATCCTTTGGTTCGACTTCTGCGGCCTCGTCAAACAGAGCCTGCCAACGATTCTCACGTTCAGGACGAATTTGTGGATTCAGTTCGGATTTGAACGGCGGACAATCTCGCAAATTGCTCCCCAGATTGACAAAAAGAAGCGGCACACCAGCGGCCGCACACAGTCGCGTCATGCCGGTCAGACTCTCGCGATAGTGCGCAATCACGCGACGCCGCCATTCCGGGTCCCAATGGTACGACGCATACCCGCTTTGATCGTCCAGTCGGGCCTCGACTTCGTCCGGCAAAATCGGTTGGGTGGGGCCGCCTGAGTTCAGGGCAGCGGCGTGAGCCAGCCTCCGCGCGACCGTGACAATCCGCAGCGAATAGAGTCGCTCTTCAAGCCATCGCCGCATGGCCGAACGCCGCTTGATTTCGCCATACGTGCGATCTTCAAGAAACTCATTGTGGCCGGTCGCCACGACGATCAGGTCCGGATCGTAGTGGAGAACCTCTTGTAAGATCGGCACCAGTCGGTAGCTGGCGTAAGAGATGCCCCCGCAGTTGATGACTTCGTACCGGTGCGACAGGTCGGTCCCCGCAAGCTCCAGCTCCAGCCATCGAGGGAAAGCGGTCTGAGCCATGAAAGGCCGACCGTAAACCGTTGATCCCCCAAGGCAGAACACTCGAAGCGTGTCGGCAGGCTTCTCCGCGGCAAACTCCTGCACGCAAAAGTGCAACCGGCGCGACGGCGCCGTCCGCCAGACACCGGCGTTCTGATCCAATTCGAAAAGCGGATGGACATCGCTGAAGCCGACAAAAGGATCAACGTAGGCTGTCGGCCGAGCGACATCCAAGACGCGCAAAGCGACCTCGACGATCACGAAGGGAGCCAATCCGAACACCACGGCCAAAACGCGAAACGCTGCACGACGACGGCTCCCAGCCTCGACGGACATGCGGCCACTGGCGCCGCTTCCGGTCCGATCGGCCCTCTGGAAGGTTTCGGTTTTCGCCATGACGGAGTATCGTGCGTACGCAGCGGCAAGACGGATGACGATCGGTCAACGCGATCCGCCACGCATCCCAGAAAATCAGCAACCCAATTCGAGGCGCGCAATGTCCGACCGGCCCAGTATACACCAAACGTCCGCCGGCAATGAAGAGCCGGCCCTGGTTCGCGCTTCGCTTGCTCGTTGGCTCGCAGCGGTGATGGCCGGGCTGGCAGCTCTCTTGCTCATTCTCGTTTGCATTAACCTTTGGCTGCTGCATCGATCGATCCGGACAGCGTGGGAGCAAGACCAAGCCCGGTTGTTTTGGCTCCTCTGCCAAGACGGTTCAACACCGGCCGAACGCGCTCGGGCGTTCCTCCGTCTCGCCGCCAGCGGGAACCGCCAGTGGCGGTGCGCCCGATTAGAGAAACTGCGTTTGAGCGGAGTCAATCTGCCAAGAGCCAACTTGCAGTACGCCAACTTCAGCCAGAGCGACCTGTCCAGGGCGGACCTGGCGGAGGCTCGACTGCGCGGCTGCCTTTTTCAAGCGGCGAACTTGGCCCACGCCAATCTTCAGAAGGCCGATCTGACGGACGCAGACCTCTTGAAAGCTGATTTGACCGGCGCCAATCTCCGCGAAGCCATTTTGCGAGCGGCGTCGCTTGAACAAGCCACCGTGCGAAACGCCAATCTGATTTTGGCTGATTTGTCCGAAGCGCATTTGCTGATGGCAGACCTGTCGGGCGCGAACCTGACCGGCGCTGACCTGACTGGCGCCAACTTGGAGTCTGCGAGTTTCCGCGGGGCCGAGTTGGCGCTGAGCCGTCTGAACGGAGCGAATCTGACCGATGCCGATTTCTCAGGCAGCAATTGGTGGCGAGCTCGCGGGCTGACCGCCCGGCAACTGGCCAGGCTGCGGCAAAGATTCGCTCCTTCGGACGAGGCCAGTGCGAACCGACGTCGAGACTTCCAGTTATGGCTGAAAGCGTGGCAGGAAGCCAACGGCGAACCGGCAAAGCCAAGGCCTCCCTAAAGAAAACTCCTGGGGCGAAGGTGTTTCCTGGGGTGTTCCAGGGAGCTTTCGCCGCGGACGCCGGCAGCCAAAGCCGTAACCCATTAATTCAAGGGCACTTGCGACGATCTGCCTGAATTACTTCTCCCGACCGCATCGCGGATCCGGGCCCGGACCGGCCGGGCCCTCCGGGAGGCACGTCTTTTTTCAGATTCCCGGTTTCCGGTAAGTCGTAATCAGATAACGAGTTCTGCGGACGGCGGGCGGGATGGCGGCGTCATCCTGAGCGAAATCTCTTGACAACGTCGGCAAGAGGCTTATATTCGAGTTCTGCGCAAAACCACAACATATAGTGGTCCCTAACCCGAGGAGCCCTATCCGTTGTGGTGTCATGCGTTCACATCACGAAGTGGTTTGGTCGTTTTGTGGTTGGAAAACTAGGGATTGCTGCGGAGGAAAGGGTGCATGATGCACGAACCGAAGGGAGTAGCTCAGTCGGATGTTCTGTCGGGGGCCGCATCAGATCGGACGGCAAGAAGCCGCGGTGCGGAAGCTGTTGAGCTGGGACCGATGAAAGTCGAGCAGTACTTCTGTCCGGAGGGAGTGGATCCGTTCGACACGGTTGAATGGGAGCGGCGAACGGCTCAAATCAAGGACGAGTCGGGGCAAGTGCTCTTCGAGCAGAAGGACTGCGAGGTTCCGAAGACCTGGAGTCAATTGGCGACGAATGTGGTCGTCAGCAAGTACTTTTACGGAGAACCGGGGACGCCGGAACGGGAAACAAGTGTCCGGCAGGTGATTCACCGAGTCGCTCGGACGATCGCGGACTGGGGGATCGTCGACGGCTATTTCGCCAGCCCCGAAGACGGCGAGCGTTTCTACCGAGAGCTGGCTTGGCTGTGCTTGCATCAGCACGGGGCGTTCAATTCGCCGGTTTGGTTCAATGTCGGGCTGTATCACCAGTACGGCGTGAAAGGCTCTCGGGGCAACTATTGTTGGGACGCTCGGACCAAATCGATCCGGCGGCCGGAGACGCCGTACGAGTATCCCCAGTGTTCGGCCTGCTTTATTCAGTCCGTCGAAGACAGCATGGAAGACATCATGCGTCTGGCAACGAGCGAGGCCATGCTGTTCAAGTACGGATCGGGGACGGGGACGGACCTGTCGACCCTTCGTAGTTCGCGGGAAAAACTTTCCGGTGGCGGCGTGCCGTCTGGGCCGCTGTCGTTCATGCGCGTGTACGATCAGATTGCGGCCGTTGTGAAGTCCGGCGGCAAGACGCGCCGGGCGGCGAAGATGCAAAGTTTGAAGGATTGGCATCCGGACATCCTGGAGTTCATCCAGGCAAAGGCCAAAGAGGAACGGAAAGCTCGCATTTTGATCGAAAGTGGCGAGTACGATGCCAACTTCAATAGCGAAGCCTACAGCTCGGTCATGTTTCAGAACGCCAACCTGTCGGTCCGTGTCAGCGACGAGTTTATGCGGGCGGTCAGCGTCGGCGGGAAATGGCAGACCCATTGGGTGACGGACCCGTCCCATCCGGGGCCGGAGTACAACGCGGCCGACTTGATGCGCGAAATCGCGAAAGCCACTTGGTACTGTGGCGATCC
>JAADHY010000426.1 GCA_013151585.1 Planctomycetota bacterium | reverse complement strand
GAATCCGCCGGGTCGAGTCAGTCTCGACCAAGCCGGCCTGCACAACGTTCACGTTGATCCCGCGGTCGCCCAGCTCCAACGCCAGATGCCGAGCGATACTTTCCAGAGCCGCCTTCGTTCCACCGATGAGGCCGTACATCGGCAGAGCCAAGTGCGAACCGTGACTGGAGATGGCAATCACCTTGGCCCGCCCCTCGCTTTTTTCCAGCAGCGGCAACGCCGCTTGGACCAGATCGATTAGCGCTCGCACGTTGGTGTTCATCGCGGCTGCAAAATGCCGCGGAGTGGTCGCCATGAGAGGACGAAAACCGCCGGTCGCCGCGTTACTGATCAGAATATCCAGTCGTCCGAACGTCTCAGTGATGAAATCAATCATCGACGCCACGTCTTCTCGTTCGCTGACGTCCGCCTTCACCACAGCCACGCGTCGGCCCAGCTCGGCAATCCGCTCCGCCGTCTCGTCGGCGGCCGATCGTGATGTCACGTAATTGACCACGACATCGGCTCCGGCTTCCGCCAGCCGAATCGCACAGGCTCGCCCGATTCCCCGCGACCCGCCGGTCACCAACGCCACTTTTCCCGACAGATCGATCATGGTCTCCACCTTAATCGCTTCCGGCAGATTGCCCTGCCGCACGCCTAACGCCGAACTCGCACCTCGCGCCAACTGGCAGCTTGAGTCACGGCCACGTGACCCCCGTCGCTGATCGGATCGGTGTCTTTCGCCCCGTGAGCGGTTACACTTTGTGTTGCCACGGCGAAAGCCAGGATTTCGTTGTCCTCGACGACCGCCGTGAGCTGACAGCGGGATCCCCCGCGAAGACACGAGCACCAAAACTGTGCGCTGAGGCCTTTGCTCAACTCGGCGTCTTTCGCTCGCGCCGGTTCCCCAGGAACGACTTCCCACGCGTGCGGACGAAACGGCTCGTTGTCCGCGTGCGCGGCCTTGTACGCCGCCTCTTTCAACGCCCACAGCAGCAGTGGCCCCCAGGGTTCCGGCCGCCGGTCGAGCCAACGCCGCTCGGCCTCTGTCATCCAGAAGCGCAACTGAGCTGGTCGGCAAAGCGGCGCCCGTCCCGACCCAGCGGGCAAATCCACCAAGTCAACTCCAACACGGAGCCCTGGATTCTTGGACAATGCCACCGCGACGGATCGCTTGCCGTGCGTGATCGAAAGCGGCCACGGCTGTAGCTCGGTTCGAAGCCAAACCGTCGGACGGACGCCACGACCGTGTCCGTCTTGCGATCGAATTTCCAGCTCCGCCACCCGATGCAGTTCGTGCCCTGGTGTCGCCGGACGCGGCCCAGCCGCGATGTCGGGTCGCTGGCCGTCCGCCGAAAACACAAACGACTCGGCCAGCCAATCCGCCACGACCCGTTTCGCCAGCAACCGGCCGCAGAGCCAGTCCTCGCGCCGTCGACGATCCGCGAGCTGCGCGAGTTGCCTCCGCTCGAACACCGTCAACCAGGCAGCCTGCTTCCAGGCTCGCGCGACCGCAAGAAGTTGACTCCTGCGTTCGCATCGAACGATCCAGGAGCGGCTTTCGTCGCCGAGCGCGGTATATGCCTGGCGCAGCCGGAGATGGCTCGCAGACGTCTGTCCGTTATCGCACCTGCAGACAACCGCTGTCACCTGCGGTCCCCCGGAATGTGGATGCCGCGATAGTCGCGTCCCGTGAGGATTACCCGGCCATCCGCACCGTAAAGCACAAAGTCGTGCGCAGTGTGATCCCGAGTCTGATCACGGCAGAACAGTTGCAACGTGCATTGCTCCCCGGGCTGCGGGAAACAAGCCAAACGGAACTCGCCCAGACTGTGCGGCATCTCCACCCGCTCGCCGCCGTAGATATAGCGCCACGAAGCACGCATCCAATAGTGCGACTGGCAAAAGCCATTGTCGGCCCGTCCGCTGGCCCAGCATTTCGTCGGGTGATGGAGCGGTAATGTGCGCCCACCCGATGAAGCGTGCCAATGCCAATTCGGTCAGCGACTGCAGCGGTGGACCATGGCGCAAGATTCTCTGTGTCGAGTAATCCATCGCGTGATAAGGCAGCAGAGGCTCACGCAGTGGTTCCACTTGGATCGGTTCCGCCCGGTCGGCAAGCTGGATCACCGCCGAGAAGCAGACGTTCCGCGGGTCTTCGATTGTCACGAACTCGCACGCGACCGTATCGCCCTGCCGGTCTGCTCGTATCCGTGCCCGACGGGGCTCATCGTCTGCAAAAGCGAATCGTTTTTGTAACTTCAGATCGCGCAGAACCGCGATGTGGCGATCCGGCGCCAACAGCTTCACCGTTTCGAACATCGCTTCCATGCCGATCACGGCCGGCAGCAGCGGCCGGTCCTGAAACCGATGGTGAATGAGGAACGGGTCTGTTCGCGGATCGAACGTCGCCTCGGTCACCACACGGTTCGAGCCAGCTCGTTCGACGACCGAATCGATAATCGGAAAACGCCGCAGAGCCACATCTCCCCTGCCCGACGTGTCGTCTCGGTCATCAGAAGGCCAACTGCGAGGGCTCGCTACCAATAGCGCTTGCGCCGAGACGGAATCCGCTGACCGCGCTGACTGAGTCCGTCCGTTGTCGCGTCTTGTCCGTCCGGTTGCTTTGTCGCCGCGGCTCAACTCTCCGATTCCGGCTCTCTCACGAGGCGAGCGCTTTGCCGCGAGCACTCGGCGGCGGGCCTTGTCCACAGCCTTCGCGAAGCGACAGCCGGTCGCGGCGATCAACGGAGTGCCGTCTTGGCCGAGTAGGGCGAAGTCGAACGTCGCGGAATCGTCGTCTTGCTTTGTTAGCTGCAAACGCACGGTGCAGGATTCGCCGTCGCGTGGCGGCCGTCCGAAAACCAGCCGCTTCATGGCTTGAGGCAGTTGGACGGTTTGCTGAGTCCAGCAAAGGAACAGGTCGCAAGCCCACAGACAGGCATCCAGGGCAGCGGAGGGCAGAAGCCAGCCGGCGGCATTCCGCGAGCCGGCTAGCTTCGCGGCCGGAGCGATTACCATCTCGGCGCACGCACTGCAGCCGTGTACGGCCAAACGCCGCAGATCGGACAATGCCGGCCCGTGGAAAATCCGGCCGTGTCGAGCGGGTCGCATTTGGTTCCAGTGATCGACGTATTCGATGTCTTGCCAATCGTGCTCCCGGCACTCGAAAGCGAGCGTGGCCGGAAGCTCGATCTCGTCCCGCTCACTGGCCAGCTCAATCTGTCCAGCCATCAATGTCTGATCGGGCCGAAGCAACCGGCCTTGCCGATCCAGAAAGTCCGTGCGCAGTTCACAATCAATGCGTTCGCCCGACCGTGCCGCAAGAGCCCGAACCGTTTCCGGTCGGGCGGCATGGAATCGCAGCCCGCTGTGAATCTGCACGTTGTGTACGGCCGCAACCACGCGCCGGCCGGCTGCACCTTCACCCGCTTCCAACACGGCAGCGGCTTCCCCCAGGATTTCAACGCCGACTGCCGCAGGCAAAATGGGGACGCCCCGATCGCGATGATCGGTGAGGAACGGATCCATCTGCGGGTCGAGCCGCGTTTCGACAATCAGAGCCGACCGGTCCGCTGTCTGGTAGAAAAGCTCGGCGAGCGGTGCCTCCCGGACGAGACGCTGCCGCTGGATTCGCGACGCGTCCGCCGCCTCCAGCACGCTCTGACTGGTGTCGAAGGCTCCCGCGCGGTCCAGAAACAAAACTTCTCCCTCGGGCAGTCCCGCCACCAGTTCGTCAATCAGATGGGCTACGCCTTCTAGCGGTTCCATGAACGTCAAATTGCTCGCTTGAAGCGCCAGCCGACTTTCCGGTCGAGCGGCCATGCCCACGTCCGCCCACGGGGGCCAATGGATGCCGACCGCCCGGCATCCGGGACGCTCGTTCCGGAGCCGGTCGCACATTTTGCAAAGCATTTCGGAAGCAGCCGAGTAGTCCGTCTGACCAACGCCGCCGAAACGGCCGCTCGTCGAACCGAATCCGATAAAGTACCGGAGCGGATCATTGGCCGTGAGCTGAATCAGAGCCGCCGCACCGCCCACTTTCACAGCGATGGTCGCTTCGACCTTTTCGGGGCGTTTGCGATCGAAGCGGCATGCCGACTCGAGGCCCGCCCCGTGGATGACTCCTTCGATTGGTCCGTCGGTCCGACGAATTTCTTCGAGCACGCGGGCCAGGGCCTCGCGATCGCGCACGTCGCAAGCGTGATAAGTAGCGGGAACGCCCGCTTGATCGAACCGTTGCAAGGTCTTGTCGATCTCGATCGCTCGCCTGACCGCCTCCCAGGCCGGAGCCGGCAGTTGTCCTTCTCGCAGCGCCTGCGCCACGACCGATTGGCGGAGTTGATCGAGCTGCTCTTTCGAGTAGTCCCGCCAAGCCGGGTCGATCTGGGGTGCGGGGGTAGAACCAATCAGGTGCATCTTCAGACCGAACCGACAAGCCAGCTCCAAGGCCACCACCGCAGTGATGCCGCGGGCTCCGCCGGTCACCACCCACGTCCCGCCAGGACGAATCTCCGCCGGCGCCACCGCGGACACCGGCTGCGGAACGGCTCGTAACACCCGACGCTGACCGCGAAGGACGGCCACTTCGACATCCGGCGTGCCGGCGCCCAGCTCGCGACAGACAGCGACGGCCACCTGATCGGCTGGCTCTGTCGGCGCGACGTCGATCACCTTGACCGTCATCGCCGGACATTCGCGATGAACCCCCTTCAACAATCCAGCCAGCCCGCCGCCCACGACGGCTCCTGACTGGCCGAGCAAGCCGAAGTCGCCTCCGAGCTGGGTAACGGCGGCCAACGTCGCTCGCTCCAGCAGTCCAGCTTCCGCGACCAATTGCGCCCACCGCTGACAGACAAAGTACGGAACCAGCAACTCGCCAACGAGGTCCGTCTCGCCTGACCGAAGCGACGCAGACGTCGCCGGCTGTCCCAATCCGGTCATCAAGAACAGGTGCATGACCGGCTGAGTCTGCCACAGTCGTTCCAGCTCAGCCACCGCTCGCGGAGCGTCACCTGGATCCGGCAATTCGTGAACGACCACGCCGGCCTGTTCCAGATGTTGCCGAAGGGCCTGCGTCGTCGCGTTCTGTCCGAGGATCAGGGCCGCGCCGGCCCACTGCGGAGCCGACGGGGCGGATTCCGGCAGCGGCATCTCGACCGGCCGCAGCACGTATCGATGCATGACGCGATCGGGCTCAGCGGGTAAAGACGAAGCGGACTCGGTGTGAGTCGCGGTCGACTGTTTTCTTTTCTCGGGCTGTTTCTTTCCGGCGCCAGGTCCCGTCAGCGTCGCAATGGGACGGTCACCATCTGACCGGATCATGACATCCCGCCGGAAACGCCCTTTGCCGAACAGCTCGTCGATCCGCAGCCGGTAGAACGTGTCGGCACTGCCATTAGCCATTGGTCCCGGAGTCGCCCAGACGTTCCCCTCTTGCGGCTGCATGACGATGCTTACCTGATTGTCGACGCGGCAGATGGTGTTCATCGTCGGGTGCGTTGTTTCCCGCTTCCGTTCCAGGTCGAACCGGTCCCTCAACACGTGCTGCGACCAATCGGAACTGACGCCACCGTTCGGACATCGACGGAGGAGAGTTTGCAGCCGGGCCAAACGATACTTCGAATGCAGCGGCACCGCGGCCAACGACGGATGCAAGAGGCAATGGTTCGTCGTCGCCACTCGGTCCCACTCGTTCTGCACTTTCAGCGACTCGCCATCGTACTCCACATACCACAACTGATCCGATTGCGCGCTGCTCAGGCAAAGGCTCCACGCCCCCAACCGCGGCAAAGTGCGCAGAATCTCGATTGCCGTCTGAATGTCTGCCGCCTGTTCGAGGATGCGTTTTACGATGACGGAATGGACGGTCCCATGCCGCATTTCGCAACGTCGAGGACGGTCCAGAAGAAGGGTGCTCGTCACGGCCAGCCCCACCTCATTGATGCCATTCAATCCGCCGACTTGTCCCGCGATGCTGAACGTGACATGGGTGATTCCGTTGCGAGGCCGGCGAACCTGCACCGTCCGAACCAGACAGTCGCGGAGCCAGAGCGCCAGCGGGGAATCTTCATTGGCTGCGTGAATCAATCCGTAGGTGGGATTGCGGCCAGCGGTCACGGCGAACTGGGCACATCCAGGGACGTAACCGGGATAAATGCCCAAGTTGTGAGCCATCACTTCTTCGACCGGGACGCCCATGCCAGCCGCGATGCCTCGTAGTTCCTCCAATTCCTCCTCGCCGAAGTATTGCCGCGGATCGGCCAAAGCCGCCTTCAGCTCAGGGAACTTTTCAGGCCGACGGCGATACAGCTCGGCGTGACGTTCCATGATCGTCTTGATCTCGGTCGCTTGACTGCGGCCATGTTGGAGTCCCATCTCGTACGAGGTGCCATGAAGCTGCAACACCCGTAGCTCGCCGCATTCCATGACCGCCGCCTGCTCGGCGGGAGGCTGACCGGCTTCGACCTCTGGCGCTTGCTCCGCCACCACGGTGATCGTCGGGCGTTCGGCCACCCCCGGCCTCTGGTCCGCGCCTTCCCCGTCCGGCGCCGGTTCGCTAGCGGATGCTGTTTCGCTAGCCGCTCCAAGCGCCTCAGCGGCAACCGGCGGTTGCGTTACGAACCGAAGGATGCTCTCCAGCGTGGGAAAATCGTCCAGCGACAGACTGGTGATCCGATCCGCCAAATGGCTCAGATCGAACCGCTCGGCCAGCTCGCCGATCAACTGAGCCTTCTTGATACTGTCGATCCCCAGGTCGGCTTCCAGGTCCGCATCGAACTCGATCATCTCCGGCGGATAGCCCGTCTGCTCGATGATAAAGTCGAGCATAGAAGCCCGAACCTGTGATTCATCCAATGTTGGCGAGATGCTCCCGCCGCGGCTCGGCGGAAGGACTGCAGTTTGGCCGGCGACAGTAGCTGGCGTGCCCGTGTCTTCCGAGGTCAGCGGCACAGGCTGCTCAGGTGCCCCCTTCTGCGGCGTCGGAGCTCGCCGTTCGAGAGAACTCACGGGCGGCGCCGTCGACGACTCGGCACCCGCAGCCGGCGCGTCGCCTTCAACTTGTTCGGACGCGTCGGAAGCCGGAGTTCGCACAACAAACTGAAGGATGCTTTCCAGCGTCGGGAAATCATCCAACGACAAACTAGCGATGCGGTCGGCGAGATGACTCAGATCGAACCGCTCGGCCAACTCGCCGATCAATTGGGCTTTTTTGATGCTGTCGATCCCTAGGTCGGCCTCCAGGTCCGCATCGAACTCGATCATCTCCGGCGGGTAGCCCGTCTGCTCGATGATGAAATCGAGCATCGCCGCTTTTACCGCGGCTTCGTCCAATCGCGGTTCGAACCGCGGCGCGGCGTCAACTAGCCGTTGGGGAGCGGCGCTGCTCGTCGAATCCGGTTCAGCGCCGTGCGGTTCGAGCACTGACGGTTCAGTCGCATGCTTTTCGCTGTCAGATTCACGCGGCCGTTCTGCCGGTGTGGGCGCGGCGGCTCCGAGGTCTTCCCGTGGCGGCTCAGCCGAGTCGTCGCCGGACGCCGCAATCACAAAGTCCAAAATGCTTTGGAGCGTTGGAAAATCGTCGAGCGATAGGTTCGTCAGCCGGCTCGCCAAATGGCTTAGGTCAAACCGCTCGGCCAACTCGCCGATCAACTGAGCTTTCTTGATGCTGTCGATGCCGAGATCGGCCTCCAGGTCGGCTCCGAACTCGATCATCTCCGGCGGATACCCGGTCTGCTCGATGATGAAATCGAGCATCACGGACCTCACCTGCTCCGCATCCCATGCTCCCGCAGCAGCCGCTTCTGACACCGCCGCCGCAGGCCGCAGCAGCCGGCGCAGAAAAACGGTCCGCTGGCCGAGGAGCAACTGGAGGCCGCTGCGCTGATTGAGCCGCTCGACGCATCGCCTCTTTCCGACGCTGCGTGGCATCGAAGTGAAGAATGTTCGGACGGGCCACTTGCCCGTCGGAACGATCGAGCGAAGCGACGTGACCATCCTCCCGGCCCTCGGCTGAAGCCGCCAAGCCGCTAGGCGTCGCGGTTGTCCCTCCCGCCGCACGACACGCCAAAACCGCTCGCACGCAAGCGAGCTGTTCCTTCGCGCCAACTTTCGGATGATCGCTCGCGACGACCGACACGTCCTCTTCGCCAAGAATCCGGCGCGTGATCCGAGTCAGCACGTCGTTCGGCCCCGCCTCGATGAAAACCGTAACTCCGTCTTTCACCAGCCGATGAATCAGATCAATGTATCGGACAGGAGTGGTCAACTGCGCGACCAGGTTGCGTCTGATATCGAATGGTTCCGACGTCGGCTCATTCGTGACACTACTGACGAAAGCGATCTGCGGCGAGCGAACGTCTAAGCTCGAAAGCACCTCGGCGAAAGGTTGCTGCGCGGGCGCCAAAAGCGGCGTGTGATACGCACACGGCACGGAGAGCGGCCACGTGCGAATGCCCTCCTTTTCCAGTCGCTGCTGAAATTCGCCGATCGCTTCCGAAGGCCCGCCAACGACAACCTGCTCGGCGCCGTTTTCGTTGGCAATCCAAATCGGAACCAGCGACCGCTGAATGTGTTGCTCAACGGCTTCGCGCGAGGCCATGACCGATAGCAGCCGTCCCAAGTCACGGCCGGCAGAGCGAGTGGCTTCGGCTCGAGCGCACGTCGCTCGGATCGCTTCTTCCAGACGCATGGCCCCACAGGCGACCAGCGCCGCGAACTCGCCATAGCTATGCCCGGCGACGACATCGGGCCGAACGCCCATGTCGGCCAGCACAGCATACAGGATCATGTCGGCGGCGAGCACGGCCAGTTGCGTCTCCAGCACATCTGTGCCCAGCCGCTTCCCCTCGTGCCACGCCAGTTGTTCGTAGGTCGGGAGGCCGAGACCACGCAGAACTGTGTCGATCTCATTTCGCTTTGCGGCCGCGGCGGGAATCGTCTCAACCAGCTCGCGCAACATGCCGACATACTGCGATCCCTGACCTGGGAACAGGAAGGCGACTTTCGCCGGTCGATCCCCCTCGACGGCGCAAAAGATTCCCTGTCGTTCCAGCAACGATCGCGGTTTGCCGTTACCGATCAGTTCGGCGGCTGACCGGAGTTTCGCAGGCAGGTCGTCCGAATCGCTTACCACCAACGAGAGTCGAACCAGTTTTGGAGGTTTCGACGCGGCTGCCCCCACAGGCTGACCGGAGTGCGTCGGCGTCTCGCTGGCGGCCCCGAGAGCTGGACGCGGCGCGAAAGGCCGCTCCGCACGCCGAGCCACGCCCGTTCCAGCGGCCGGTTGACTCGTGCTCTCGGCCGTGTCCGGCACGGTTGGCAGACGAGTCCCTCCTTCTAAAATGATGTGATAGGCCGCGCCGTGAGCATCCGTATTGCTGATGGCCGCTAGCCCGTGGCCGCTCTCCGTTCCTGCGTAAACCTTCTCGGGACGCGTCGGGACGCACACAGACTCGCGAGCATCGTCCGGCAACGTGATCGGCTGCGAAAGACCGAACGTCGCGGGGACCTGCCCCCGTTCCAGTTCCAGCACCGCTTTGATCAACGCAGCCATGCCGGAATGCCCCATCGTATGCCCGATTTGAGCTGTCAAGGAACTCAGCAACAGCGGCTGCCGGCGTCCGGCTTT
>JAADHY010000374.1 GCA_013151585.1 Planctomycetota bacterium | reverse complement strand
AAAGATGATCGATGCGATGTCTCGCCTGTTCGACATGTCCGTACAGCATCGTCGCGTTACTGCGCAGCCCGAGGCCGTGAGCGACGCGATGAATCTCGAGCCAGGCGTCGGCGTCGGCTTTGTGTTCGCAAAGTTGGTCGCGGACTTCCGCATGAAAGATTTCCGCTCCGCCACCCGGCAAGCTCCCCAAGCCGGCCTCGATCAACTGCTGAAGGACCCAATCATACGGTTTTTTTGTGATATGGCTGAACCAGGCGATCTCAACGGCCGTCCAAGCCTTGATGTGAATCTCCGGAGCCGTTTCGTGGATCAGCCGGATCACGTTCGCGTACCAGTCGAATTTCTTCTGGTGATGTAAGCCGCCCACGACATGGATTTCCGTCGCTCCGGCCTGTTGAGCCTCGCGAGCCCGCTGGCGGATCATCTCATCCGAAACCGTATAGCCGCGCGGCGATTTCAAGTCCGCGCGAAACGCGCAGAACGTACAACGATACACGCAGACATTGGTCGGGTTCAGGTGGACATTAATATTGTAAAAGGCGTAGTCGCCGTTTCTTCGCTCACGCACGATGTTCGCCAAGCGGCCGAGCGTGAGCAGATCCACGTGCTCGTCCAGAAAGACGCCGTCGTCGAAGCTCAGCCGCTCACCGACTTCGACTTTCTCAGCGATTTCCCGGAGACGGGATTGCCGCGAACGGCGATCCGTTGAAGACACAAGAATGCTTGTCATGGCCGGCAGCTCACTGTTTCCCAGCGAAGCGATCAAAAGGGGCCGTTCCCAGCCTCGCAACGTACGACGGACCACCGCACTTCGTGCAGAAGGAAATGACAAGAGATGCTCGAACACGCGGTGGCGGCAACATTGTAAGCCGTGTCCGGCGCGATTGCCACCGGAAGGCTGAGGACATTCCACGGCATGTTATCCGCTGAAACCGCTAATCCACACGTCAGCCAAACCGACCAGAAACAGCCCAATGCTGATCACGGCATTGACGTGAAAGAAGGCAACATTGACGCGATCCAGGTCGTCCGGTCGGACCAACCAGTGTTCATAGGCGAGCAAGACGGCCACAATGGCCACTCCGACCAGGAATATGACACCGAATTGGGCCGTGTGCCACAACGCCAGCAAACAGGCCACTGTGCCGAGGTGACTGAGTTTAGCCAGCCGCAGGGCTGTGGGAATGCCCAAGCGGGCTGGCACACTATGGAGATGAGCCGCTCGATCGAACTGGTAGTCTTGGCAAGCGTAGATCATATCGAACCCGCCGACCCAAAAGAACACGGCCAAAGCCAACAAGACCGGAGTCCAAGTGACTGTTGCGGCAATGGCGATCCAGGCTGCGATCGGGGCGAGCATCAAAGCCGCGGCCAGCCAGTAGTGACACAAGCTGGTAAAGCGTTTTGCGTAAGAGTAGCCCAAAAGAAAAAACAGTACGGGAAGGGAAAGGATCAGCGGCCAGCGGTTGGGCCAGAACAAGAGGGTCGAGGCGACAAAGCCCAACGAGCAAATGGCGGTAAAAGTAGCGACGGAGGCCACGCTGAGAAGGCCGCGAGGCAAGTGACGTCCAGCGGTCCGGGGATTCAGTGCGTCCAGTTTTCGGTCAACGATCCGGTTGAACGCCATGGCCGCGGACCGAGCAAAAACCATGCACAGCAAAATGCCGGCCAAGTCGCGCCACCGGAAAGGCACGTCCCGCCAGGCCAGCACGGCCGACAGCAAAGCAAAAGGCAGCGCGAAGACCGTATGGCTGAAGCGGATCAGTTCCAGCAGTTGTCGAACGCGTTGCAGCATCAGAGGGGACTACGAAGCCGGTTCTTCGTCGTGAGTGTCCACGGGGGAAGCGGCACGCTTCGAGCACGCTCCGTGAGGATGTCCCCGCGTAATCTTGTGTCCCATCATAGATGGCCCGTGGCCTCCCGCCAATTCACTCGCCCAGCAGGGTTCCGTTTTTTCGAGCCAGATGAGCTCGCCAGCGGTTCACGGCCGACTGGCGCTGGACCAATGGAGCGTTCGGGCGATAGTCGAACCGCTGACCGGTCAGGCGATAGATGTGATAGAAAGCCAATTGGCGGATGGCGATGTGATCGTGTTCTAGCCAATCGACCAACTGTTTCGAAGTGTAAGGGTTTGCCGCATCCTTTTCGGAGAACCCCCACAGCAACCGGTACACGATTTTGGCCTCTTCGGGATGGAAGTATTCGGCCAATGTTTCTTGCAGCCGTTTGCCGTTGTTGGGATCACTGGGGAGCCATCGTCGCAGACCTTCGATGGCCGCCAGCCGTGCCTCTTCGTGTTCCGCCTCGGCGAGTGCCTGAACAAGTGGCTCATAGGCCTCGATCAAGGCGAGGCATTTCACGGCCAACTCGGACAGGCCGGGACGCGGCGATTTCACGACCGTGGGCAAAGCCAACAGCACCGGCTCGTCCGGATGGAATTCTTTTTCGAACAGGGTCGCATAGCGCCGTTGGGTGGGCGTCACGTAACCCTCTTCAGCCTGCAGCCATTCGGGGATTGCGAACAGAGGCGGACGTGTGTCGGCCTGAGCCAACTGCGCCCGGTCCTGCGGCGTGAGCGAGATCCAGTCCTTCGCCTTGATGACCTGCTCCGGGTTCGTTCCGTCGGCGAACCGGGCGGCTCCTTCGACCACGTACAAGCCGCCGCGATACAGATTGGGCCCGGGAGCTTGCTCAAACTGTTCCGGCATTTCCCGGATGATTTCGACGCCACAAACGGTTCCGGGTTCGGTCAGTTCCAGCCGCCAGGTTTCCCCGTGGACATACAAGGCCAGGACCACGCGCGCAGCGAGTGCTTGTGGGTCTCCGGCCAATTTGCGCTGGAGAATCAGCCGTCCTTCGGAGATGGCTAGTCCGAGGGGAACGTTTTTCTTCGGAGCGACCAGCCGGACGCGAGTTCCGCCGAGCAAGGTCACGTGCAGCCGCCCTCTGTCCACTCGCAACTGGTTGACGAAAGGCTCCGGCGAAGCCAGCTCATCGCCGGAATGCACGACGGACCGATGAGGCATCATGACCCAAGCGTTTGATTCAGCGTCGTAATGCAACAGCACGCCGGTCGGCGAAGTGTATTCGATTTCCGGGAAGGGAATCGCAGCGGCAACCGGAACCTTCTGAGCCGGTGGAGTGGGGTTCTTCGGGGCGGGAGCTTTAGTCGGGCGAGAGGGGCTCGATGTGGCGGTCGCGGAAGGAGCCATGGCCACTTGCGGGGCTTCCGGCGATTTGGTCGTAGACGAGGCCGACGCCGTCTGCGGCGGCGCAGA
The DNA here is from genome assembly GCA_013151585.1 of Planctomycetota bacterium. Classification (GTDB taxonomy): domain Bacteria; phylum Planctomycetota; class Planctomycetia; order Planctomycetales; family Planctomycetaceae; genus JAADHY01. The sequence continues at coordinate 3,357 of JAADHY010000374.1, read as the reverse complement.
AGTTGGAACCGCAGCCTGCGGAGAGGTTGCCGGCTGGGGCTCAGCTTCCGGAGCGGCGACCATTGTCTCGGAGGCCAATGAGGCCGGAGAGGGCTGCGCCGAACCGGGTTCGGACGTCGCAGGGGCCGCAGTCCCCGCGGGTGAGCCTTCTGGTGCCGGTTGTCCGGCGACGTTGGCGCCGACCGGCTCCGGCTCCGTTCGTTCAGGGCCCGGTTGAGAGGACGAGGCTTGGCTTCCGGTGACGACACCGGACTCGGTCGCCGTCTGTGGCGGTGTCGGCTCGGATGTCGTCTCGCTCACAGCCGCGACGGGAGATTCGGCGGCGAGCGGACCGGGAGCCGTCGTCCGGTCCGACAAACCGCGAATAAAGGGCAAAATGGTTGGATCGATCACGAACAGACCGAGCCAAATCCCCAGAATCAAAAGGATCACTACGTACGGGAGCAATTGTCGCCACAGGGGCGTCGGCTTCAAATACTCGGGCAACGATTCGGAGAAACGGCTAGGGCCCGGCTCTGCGGCCGGCTCGTCGGAGCTCTGGCCGGCCGCAGCGGGCTGAGCGGCCGCGGCCGTCGGTTGTCCTTCCGGATGTCCGGGGGAATCGTCAAGGCCCGCTTGTTCGTCGACGATCGCATACATCCGCTCCCGGCTCGTTGCGGGAATCTCAACCGGCTCGCCCAGGACCAGGGTGAGAATCTGGTGGCACGATGCCACCTCTGCCAAATGCACGTCCGATTCGAGGCAAACTCGTTCGACATCCGCCACGGCATCGGGCGGCAGCGTGTTATCGAGGTATTCGGCGACGGTGTTCGGGTCCAGCCCCATCCCGGGACCACTGAGGTCCGGAGCGGGCAGACGCCGTCGCCGCAAAACTTCGCGGATGCGGTTCGCCAGCGTTGAGGCAAAACTGCTTTCTTCAATCTTCTTGCGAATCTCTTCCGCTTGGCCCGGTTCCAGAATGTCGTCCAAGTACGCGAGCAACGTTCGCAAGGTCAGTCGCATGGCAGGCTCCTCGACTCGAGGCTGATGGAAAAAGAAAACCTACCCTTCGACTCGACAAGACCGTTCGTCTTGTTGCGCCTTTCGGTTTTTTTGTGAGTGAAGGTACGGTCGCCCACACCAAAGCTCCCCCATGTTTATTTGTGGCGAGCAGCTCGCTGGATTCGTACGTGAAAATGCCGTGCTCGACCTTTTTTCCGAAAAAAATGGCTCGGAACGCGCTGGAACTCCGGGCGCAAAAGAAAACCCGGCTCGCTGGGGAGCCGGGTTCGGGTCTGTGGGGGCCGCGCTGCAGTGCGATTCGGTTGTTATCGGTTGTCAACGGGTTGGCAAAACTTCGTCCCACAGGCGACGTGGATAGCCGCCGCGGACCGTCGCGTGTCCTGGCGCGCCGAGTTCGTCTGACTCGACCAATCGCACAATTCGGTCCGGTCGATCGACGCCTTCCGCGTCACACGCGTTCGCCAATGCCCAGAGCGTCCGCTGGAAATCAACTTTCACTCATACCGAGGCTCGGCCTCGACAACTGCCTTTCGCCGCTACCGCCGAATGACATACAGCTCCGGGTCATCGATGATCCAGGTGGTCGAAGGCGTCTTTCCGTCGTTCGCGCTACAAACGTTGAAAAAGATCGTGTTGAAAGTCTTGCACTTGGAATAGTACGGAGCGTGTGAGGCGATGTGGTCCTTCATGGTCAATCGATCGACACCGGGGCTGGCGAAGTAGTGGACGCGACCGTCCGGCGTGAAAGACATGCCGAGGGTCCACCAGCCGGTTTGCGTGATGTAGGGACCGAGGAAATCCCGGCCCGAATCGTCTCCGCGAACGATAAAGACGGCCGAGTCTTCATCGTAGCGGGCGTCTGTCTTGCTATTGAACTGGATGAACATGCCGGGCCAGTAGGTGTGCGAGACCATTTTCCGGCGACGAACAAAAAAGATGCCTCGTCGCTTCGGTGTCTCCCACTTGGTCCCGACCACGTCGGCCCGGAAGCCGAAGGACGTGCCCGTCCGGTCTTCCCATTCGTCAAACGGTGGTAGGTAGACGCGAACCACGACACTCGGATACCACGACGTCGGAATCGCTCCCACCTGTGAGCTGAGCCGCATGACCAGATCGTCCTGCTGAAATTTCAGGCTGGTGGTGTTTGGAATGCCCGAATAGACGGTCCTCATGAGCATCGCGCCTCGGCTACCCGGCAGTCCGCCCGGCGGCGTGGGCACCCGCAGGATGACGTCGGGCTGACCCCGCTTGGCGCTCTCGATCCACAGGTTGTTGTTGGACATACCGAGCGGTTGGCGTTCGCGTCCGTCAATGTTCCGGCTGCTCTTGGGAAAGTTGTGGATGAACTCCCAGCTCTCGTCTTCGAAGTCATCCCACGCGATGCGTTCTCCGGTGCCGGGGACCACGATTTGCCCCCAAGCGGGCACGTTGGTCGTGACGAGCACCAACACGACGATCGATAGCGAAGACCAAACCGGCAGCGTTCGTATGCTTCTCATGGCAAGTTCCCTGATGGCAAGTTCCCAATGATGCCCACTACCCCCACTTGCGGGCGAATTGCTACAAGACGCTTTCGCCAGCAAAGACCGACGGTTCCGGTTATCGACACAGCCGATAGGGAGCGAACAAACAATCCGACCCGGCCCGCCACGGATCGGTCCAGGTCGGTCCTGTCTTCGGTGTTGGGTGTTGTAAAGAATCAGCGGGTCAGGAGATGTTGTGCGGGCAATCGGAAGAGATGTGTCCTGCCAAAGCACGCGGTCGTGCGGCCTACAAAGAGAGGGGAAACCCTACGGGCAGCCCGGTTGGCCTCGCCCACCGAAAACCTGGTCCTGGGAGACAACATCTGCGCGCAGTAAAATGCACCCATGACGGTAGAGCAACTCCGAAAAATGCTTCGCGCAGAGCCCTTCCGTCCCTTTGACCTTCACTTGGCGGACGGCCGATCGCTGCCTGTCGAGCACCCCGAGGCCGTCGCGATCAGTCCGCCCGGACGCACTATCGGTGTTGGTCTGAAAGACGGAACGATCGAGATCGTCGATTTGTTGCTGGTAACGAGCTTGAAACCGCGGCCGGACGGCCGGCGTCCCAAGCGCAAGAAACGCGCGGAGTGAAGGGACGGTCGCTTTCCTTTTGCTTGCACCTTTCCCGGCTGGCACGCTGAAAGCCTCGACCCCTCCGCGTATCGGCTTTGAGCCAACTTGGTTGTCGGGTGCGGCGCGTAAAGAAAGCGGCCCCCGCAGATACTGGAGCCGCTTTGCATGGAGCAAGTCGGGACGACAGGATTCGAACCTGCGACTTCCGGCTCCCAAAGCCGGCGCTCTAGCCAGGCTGAGCTACGTCCCGATATTGCCG
>JAADHY010000660.1 GCA_013151585.1 Planctomycetota bacterium | reverse complement strand
TTCCGGGAATTGACGGGCAAAGACTTCCCTCACATCAAGGTGCAGCTCGACAACGCGGACGATCGCGAACGGCTCCGCGACACAATCTACAAGTCGTTGGACGTCATCCGCGTTTACACAAAACGACCGGGCAAGCCGCCTGACTACGACTCGCCCTTCACGATCCCACGGGGCGGCACGGTCGAGGATTTGGCGATGCAAGTTCATCGCGACATCGCAGCCAATCTGAAGTTCGCACGCGTTTGGGGCGCGAACGTACACGACGGCCAAAGCGTCGGCCGCGACCACCAGCTCTCGGACCGGGACTTGGTGGAACTGCACGCGTAACCGACGCCAGGCGGACGAACGCGAGCACGCCCTTGCGAAAAAGGGGAATCCCATGAACGTCGGACAGTGGGCGGGACGGCGGGCTCTGTTTTCTTTTGCTCGGGTCGCGTTTGCGGTTCTGCTGCTGGCGGCCGTGGCTCGGACGGCAGATGCTCAACGAGTCCAAGCGACCATCAAGTGGGTCGAAGTTGAGGTCGCGTTGGCTCCCGATGGCCAAGCCATGGTTCAGTACAAAGTGCGATGGGACGTGCGGCGCGGGACCATGGGGGGCTTCTATTTCCAGGGGGAGCAAGCGGACATTCGGTGGCATCGGCCGGGCTGCGGGGCGGTCGTGAATGGGCAGCGCCGGTTTGGGTTGGAGCTGCGCGATTTGGGCGATCGCTGGGACGTGCTCTTGGAGCGGGGCCGGCGGTATGGGCCCGGCGAGATCACTTACGTCTTGACGTACTTCGCGGACTACGCAGCCGCTGGGTATCTGGCAAAAACGACGTCGCCCGAACATGGTGAGTTGGTCGTCTTCAATTGGGCTCCGGTCCAGTGGGATGAGCCACTCGAACACGAAACGGTGATGGTCCGATGGCCGATCCAAGTGGAGAAGGCCGAGCTGACGTTTGACGAGGCTGTGGCTTTAGGGTTTCGGACCGAACGGTTTGTCAATCAGCGGTACAAGCTGTCGTTTTTCGGGCGACGAGGAACGGCGGTGTCGCCACCGCAAGAGCCAACGGAAGGGCCTCGCTATCTGGTCGTGCGAGCGCACCGGGAACGGCTGGCGGTGAAAGAAAAGTTCCAATTGACGTACTACGTGCCTGCCGAGCTCTTTCCGACGGAGAAGTTACAGCCACGCCAGGCGGCCGGGCCACCGAAGGTTGGGCCGCGAGTCGCGCGGCCTCTCGGCCCCACGCCGCGGACGCCCGAGGCGGTCGGTGTTCCGCAACCTCCCGGCCGCCAGCGAGTCGCCAAGTATCGGTGGCTGTTGCTTGTTCTGGTCGGCGTGGGTTTGGCCATCGCCGTGGTCAAGCACCGCACGCTGATCTTCGCCGCCGAGCAACTGAATGAGGTTCAATGGGACCGCGACGATTGGGTCGTTCCGACGCTGGAGCTGCAAGGGTTTCGCCGCAACGGCAAGGTGGCCAAGCTGAACGTGATCGAAGCCGGCTATCTGTGCGACATCCCGCTGAAGACCTTGGTCGGTCTGATGCTGATGGAGCTGGAACGGCTCGGGGGCTTGGAGGTGCAAGAGCTGCATCCGCTGCGAATCGCCAAGCTGAAGGCGCTTCCCGCCGACGTCACACGATACCACCGCGTGCTTTGGGACGCGATAGAACCGGACGGCCGGATCGCCCCTCACGCGCCGGCCGATCTCCTACGCGCCATCACGGAGGGCATTCAAGAAAAAGCCTGGGACTGCGATTTGGAAGCGACTCAGAAGTATTACAAGAAGCAGTTCGCCCGTGCGTTTCGTCGAGCCCGCGACGAGGCAGAAGCGTTCTGGGCGGGTCGCGAGCTCGAAGAGGCGGAGCCGGTGGGGCGCAGTCGGACGGACTACTGGTGGTATTATTATCATCATTGCCTTCACGACGGACGGAGGGGCCGAGGTGAGATGCTGCCGGCCGAGCGTGTCGAAGAGATTAGCCAGGCCGTCCCCGATCCGGAGGGGCTGGCCGCGAAAAGCTATTCCTACTTCCTGTCCGGCCAATGGGACGCCGGCAGCCAGTATGCAGCCGCCGCGTGTCACTCGGCCTGTCACAGTGCCTGCCATTCCGCCTGCCACAGCGCCTGTCACTCGGCCTGCCATAGTGCCTGCCACTCAGCTTGTCACAGCGCGTGTGTCAGCGGAGGAGCTCACTGATGTCCGAGCTTTTCAAGTTGCCCGTTCTGACCGCTGACGAGCCGGCGGCCGACCAGCCGAGATGTCGGGCGCCGGAGGCGTCGCCGAGCCGTCCCGACCGGTTCGGCACGCGGCTGGAAGACCTGGAGTGGATCGACGAGTTCATCGCGAAAGTTCGCGAGTTCATCCGCGTGCGTCCCGAAGACGGCGTGCTGATCAAAGTCCCGACGGAGGTGTACCCGCTGAATCCGGCCGCTTTGACGCTTCTCCGTCGCGTTCTCGACGGGGAGCGGATCCGGGACGTGGCCGTATCGCTGGGCGCGGCCGACCATCCGGAGCGTCTCTGGCAAATCCACACCTTCTTTTGTGACGTCCGCGATCTGCTGGCCGAACGCCTCGGAGACGGTCGCGGCCGTCCAACGACGCGCGTGACCCGGTTTACAGGAAGCTTCACCCGGTATCCGGTTTTGAGCGAGATCGCGGTGACGTACCGCTGCAATCTGGCATGCCAGTTCTGTTATGCGGGTTGCGGAACGCCGTCTGCCTCGCCCGGCAACCCGCTGCGCGAGAAACACCCGGACCGGTGGAAGCTGTGGCGTCGGACGAAATGGTGGCGACGCCGGCATCCTCGGCGCGATCCCCTGCGCGACGAGATGAGCGCCGACGAGGTCTTCCAAGTCATCGACCAGATCGCGCTGGTCGGCAAGGTGCCGAGCGTCAGTTTCACCGGCGGCGAATGCACGCTGCGTCCGGAGCTGCCCGAGTTCATTCGGCATGCGCGCGACCGCGGCATGCGTGTCAACATCATCACAAACGGCATCGCCTGCGCGTCGCCGACCTACGTGCGCAGGCTGGCCGACGCGGGACTAAACTCCGCTCAAGTCAGCCTCGAGGGACCGACCGCGGCCATCCACGACGGGTTGACTCAGCGGCCGGGTTCCTTTGCGCAAACGATTCGCGGCATCGAGAATCTGCGCGATGAAGGAATCCGCGTTCACACCAACACGACCATCTGCCAACAGAACGCTGATCACCTGACAGCAATCATCGATCTGGCCCACTCATTGGGCCTGCCGCGCGTGTCGATGAACCATGTCATCCCGACTGGCACAGCAAACCTGTCCGGGTCATCGCACACCTGGATGCCGTACACTCGCATCGGCCAGTATGTGATGCGAGCGAAACGGCACGCGGAGGCGATTGGCCTGGCTTTTCACTGGTACTCGCCGACCCCGTTCTGCCTGTTTAATCCGATCGCTCATGGTTTGGGCAACAAGGGCTGCGCCGCCTGCGACGGACTGATCCATGTTTCGCCTTGCGGCGACGTCCTGCCTTGCTCCAGCTTTGCGACCAGCGTGGGAAACATTTTAGATGAAGGTTTGGAACGAGTGTGGTTCGGCCGAGCGGCCCGCTACTACAAGAGGAAGCGACAAGCACCGCGATTGTGCCGCCTCTGTCCGGATTTCGCCTTATGCCAGGGGGCCTGCACGCTGTATTGGAGCAGCACCGGTCAGGGTGAGCTTTATCGTGCTGTTTTTCGACGGCTCGCCGGGGGGCTTGCCCGTCGGCTACGGAGAGACTGCTGACACGACCGGTTTCAGCCGCGAAACCGGGATTCAGGAGACGCTGACATGCCACTGCTGCCCGACCGCGAACGCCGCCACCTGTTGCAGTTCTACCTGATGCCGAGGCTGGGATATCGAACCCGGATCGCCCTCGCCGGAGGGCTGATTGTCGCTGGTGTTCTGATCCAACTGTTTTGGCCGGGGGATCAGGGTGGGGCGATGCTCGTCGTCAGCCTTCCTCTGCTTTTCGCAGGCAATCTGTTCCTGTTGGCGCGGGGGTATGACCTGCGTCCCTCGACGAGCCATCGCAACGCCGCGTGGGAACGAACAACACGGGATCGGTTCGCGAAGATTCTGGAGCTCGAAGAGCGGGTCCGTTCGTGGGATGAAACGATTGTCGACATCACGTGCACTACCGGAGTTGTTTCGCTCTTGGTCCTGGGCGTCGTTGTGGCGGCCCTCGCCGCCCTGCTTGCCGATGAAACTGGGCCAAGCAGCTTTTGGGCTCAAGCATTCCTTGCCGACGCCGCTGTGCTGATCCTTCCGCACTGGGTCACGGGCATCCGACGCGGATGGCGTCCGACGTCGTTGCGGCAGCAGATCGAAGCGCTCGAGCGTGCTCTGGCTGTGGTCGAACGATTTGCCGAACCGCCCTGCCAGATTCAACCGATGCTGGAGATGGTTGGCCAAGGCGACCGCCGGACGCCGCTCAATGCCCGCGTTTTCATTCGGTTCCCAGACGGTCCGGAAGATTTCCTCGGGCTTCAGTTCCAGGTTGCGATCAACAATGTGCAGGGCACCAACTACCCGTACTTGTACGCAGTCCTGGTGGCGCGCAAAACGTTTGGTTTGCATGGGGAGCCGTTGAAGCGAATCCGAGCAATGGCGCGAGCGATGCGCAAGAAAACGTCCGGCTGGCAACGGTTGTTTGGCATCGGAGAAGCAGCGGGTCTGACGATCAGCCGCAGCTCGGAAGAAGACGTGGACGTCATCGTCATCCGGCAGCGAACAACCAAGACCAGCGGCTATCACACCGACGCCGCGGCAGTCGCTCGGATTGCAGCGTTCGCCTGGCGTGCAGCGACGACCGCTCAGGAATTGGCGGCCGAGAAACAGTCGGCATAAAGTTGTTGCACGGCATCCAGCCCGGCATGGACCAGGCGGACGTCGTTCGTGATGGACAATAGCCGGCAGCCGCGCTGGATCATCTGCTTGGCATGTTCCGGACTGACGCACACAGCTCCCCAGTGCTTCTCGTGCTTGCGGCAGGCCTCGGCGACGCGGTCCATGGCCTCCAGGCACTTTGAGTGAAAAAACTCGCCCGTCACCCCCAAGCTCTGGCTCAGGTCGGCCGGCCCGACGAACAACAAATCGACGCCGTCGATGGCGGCGATCTGATCGCACTGGTCGAGAGCTCCGAGCGTTTCGATCTGGATGGCCACGAGCGTGTCGCGGTTGGCCTTTTCGCAAAACTCGGCCACGGGCAGGGAGGCGAACCGTGCGTCCCATCCGCTCGTGTTCAGACCACGGCGACCGCGCGGAGCGAACTTGGCCCACTGGACGAACTGCTCGGCTTGAGCGGCCGAGGCGATCTGGGCCGCCATCACGCCCCCGGCGCCCGATTCCAAACACCGCGTGACGAGCGCGTAGTCGGTTGGAGCCAGCCGGACGAAGTTGTCCAGCCCTACACTGCGGGCAGCCAAAGTCGCAACCTCCAGCCCCTCGATCGAAAGCGATCCGTGCTCCAGGTCGATCCAAATCGCCTGGAAGCCGCCATGCAATCCGATGATCTGAATCAGATTGTGATGGGCCAGCCGCCCGACTCCCGCGGCCAGCACCAGCTCACCTCGTTGCAACCGCTGTTTGATACGTTCCACGGATGGTCTGCTCCTGAGCAAGTATTGCTTGGGTCGAGGCACACAGCAGTCGGAGACGGTTAGTGAGCCCAATTCCTGCTTGCAGCATGATCGGGCCACACCGAGCGGATGGAGCCATTTCCGGCAAAACGGTATCCAGCAAGGTCTATTAGAACGATTTTCCGTCGCGAATGCACGTTTCCCGGCGGGCCGTTGTCCCAAGCTCGCAACATCTGAAGGTAACTCGATTATCCGTCGGAACGGGATCAGCGGTCGCCGTTTGTGGTGGCTCACGTCCGCAGATGGAACCGGCCTTAGCCCTGCGGGGGGTCTGGCAATTTTGACTGGCGCGGTCTGGGAAAAGTAGGTAAGATTGCTCCGGGCAGCGGAACAGTCCGCTGCGCAAGCATTCGGAGA